>JASFMS010000001.1:0-27446 GCA_050117435.1 Ectothiorhodospiraceae bacterium
GCTGGTAGCTCGCGTGGAGCTCTATCCGCGACTGCGCGAGCCAGCGGACCGTCGCCACAGCGATCACCACCAGCATGATCATTACGGCGAGCGCCTCGACCAGCAGAGCCGCGTACTCGATCAGCTCGGACACCAGCTCCATGGGCCGCCCTTCCTAAGTGCCGCATCAGGGGATCCGTATACGCCAGCCCGCTCCCCACCGGTCGCCAATCCACCACGGGGGCGAACGCGCCACCCTTGACCGCGGCCACCGGGAAAAGGCGGGGTCTGCAACACGCGCATCCGTCATACACCTCGGCCCCGGACGGTGGATGGACCGCACCGCGGACGGCCTGGTCTCATCCGCCGCCGGGAAAGACAGCCTGGGGTCAGTGGTTGGCACCGCCACTGGCGTCCTTGAGGTGATCGAGGACCCCGTCCAGGTTGAACGATGCCGGTTTCTGGCGCGGCGGAAACTGCCGGAACGACTCGATCTGGTCCGCCACAAGCCCCTGCATGCCGTATATCAGATAAGCGTGGGAGATCAGCCAGTCCCAGTAGGTGTTCGAGTTCTCGTCCGCGCGTTCGAAGGGGTCGCGGCGCAGATTGAACATCTTGGGCAGGCGCAGCGGTACGAAGGGCTCCGCCCAGCACTGCATCGTTTTCGCCCGCTGCTCCATCAGCACGACCTTCCAGTCGTTGTGGCGGATCGCGAGAATGTCGCCGTCGTCGCTTATGTAGAAGAACGACTGGCGCGGGCTCTCGCTCGTCTCGCCGCTGAAATACGGCAGCATGTTGAAGCCGTCGATATGGACTTTGAAGGTCTTGTCACCAGCCTTGTGGCCGGCCAGCAGCTTCTCGGTGATATCCGTTTCACCGGCTGCCGCCAGCAACGTCGGCAGCCAGTCCTGATGCGAAACGATCCCGTTCAGGACGGTTCCGTCAGGGAAGTGGCCCGGCCAGCGAACGAATGCCGGAACGCGCCAGCCGCCTTCCCAGTTGGTGTTCTTCTCGGCCCGGAACGGCGTGATGCCCGCATCCGGCCAGCTGTTGTAATGCGGGCCGTTGTCCGTGGAGTACATGACGATGGTGTCGTCGGTGATGCCCAGCTCGTCGAGCTTGTCCAGCATCTGGCCGATATGCTCGTCGTGGGCGACCATCATGTCGTTGTAGAAGCCCTGCCCGCTCTTGCCGGCATGCTTGTCCGGGCAATGGGTGCGGAAATGCATTCCCGTCGTGTTGTACCAGAGGAAGAACGGCTGGCCGGAATTGTGTGCCTGCTCGATG
This sequence comes from Ectothiorhodospiraceae bacterium, assembly GCA_050117435.1. GTDB lineage: Bacteria > Pseudomonadota > Gammaproteobacteria > Nitrococcales > Nitrococcaceae > JASFMS01. Next base: position 1,267 of record JASFMS010000001.1, read on the forward strand.
AACCGCAGCGCCTTCTCCGTCACCTCGTCGTCGATCGTCTCCATCCGCTTGCGGGTGAGAGGGCCGGTATCTTCCACGGTCTGCCCGCCGTTGCCGTCGGCACGGCAGTGCAGCACGCCGCGGGGGCCATAGCGCTTCTTGAATTCGGGGTCCTTCGGGTAATCCGGGTCTTCCGGCTCTTCTTCGGCGTTCAGGTGATAGAGATTGCCGAAGAACTCGTCGAAGCCGTGCATGGTCGGCAGGAACTCGTCCTTGTCGCCCAGGTGGTTCTTGCCGAACTGGCCGGTGGCATACCCGTGGGGCTTCAGCAGCTCCGCGATGGTCGGGTCCTGGTCGGGCATGCCGATGTCGGCGCCGGGAACGCCGACCTTGGTCAGGCCGGTTCGCACGGGATTCTGACCGGTGATGAAGGCGGCACGGCCTGCCGTGCAGCTCTGCTGGGCGTAGTAGTCGGTGAACGCGACGCCCTCGTTCGCCACCCGATCGATATTCGGGGTCCGGTAGCCCATCTGGCCGCGATTGTTATAGCTGATATTCCACCAGCCGATATCGTCGCCCCAGAGAATCAGAATGTTGGGTTTCCTGTCGGCCATTGGGTCTCTCCGTGATCGTTGCCAACGTTTGCACTTAGCCGTTCGTACCTTGGCTTACCGTTGCCGCTCGTCCCGTCCGCCCCCCGAGTACCGGCCATCCTTTTCGCCTTCGCAGCATCGCGGTCGGACCATTTCGCAGCGGCGTTCAACCGGCAATATCCGCGAGCTTAGGCCCCGGTCACGGCGAGGGAAATTGGACCTTGGTCCCATTGTCCGGGTGTGACGAACCGACGGCGGATGATGCGGGGCGGGCGAATACGCAACCGGGAAGGACGGGCAGATCATCTGTTTTGCCGCCGGGCGCCGCTCAAAAAAAATCGGCCGCAGCAATATCTGCTGCGGCCGTAGCCTGCGCCGGTCAGCCGGCAGTAGATCCGGCATGCCCCATCAGCGCCAGATCTTGTTTTCCCTCTTGGTACGCGTCACGTTCACGGCCAGCGCCTGCTCGATGGCCGCTACCACCTGGTCGCCTTCCTTGACCTGACCGAGATCCACGTCGGGACCGGCGGCCAGTGTGACGGTCCGGTTCGGCCCCTTGAGCGTGACCATGCGGGTCTCGGGATCGAGCTTCTCAACCACGGCGACGACGGTCGTGTAACGCGTCATCTTGCCGCCCGCGACCTGATCGCCCTTGCCGGCCTGCTCCGTGAACTTGGAGAACTCCGCCCGTGACGTACCGGTCCCCTCGCGCACGGGGCTCAGGGCCACGGTGAGGCCAATCGTGTACTCCATGGATACTTCATCACCCACCTGGAGCTCGTCGAAGTTCTTGGCCTCTTCCGATACCGCGAGGGTGAAGACGTTCCCACTGCTCTCCTTGATCGCGACCTCCCGGGTACCGCGATCAATTTCCTGGATTACGCCGGTTATGGTGCTTGTCTGCGTCTTGCTGACGATCGGCTGGTCCTCCGCGGCATTGACCACGGCCGGAATCCAGACCACCGCCGCCAACCCGAGCACAAGGGCCGTGTAGACGCGCGCCAACGGATGCCTCTTCATGCCTGCCTACCTCTCTCTGGGGTTCACCAGTGAAAAAGGTATGCCGCTGGGGCGAGCAGCGAAATTGGACTTTGGTCCCATAGCAGGCCGAAAACGGAGGGCGATCCGGTACCGTTGTCGACTATCTCGCCCCGGTAACCCAGGCGATTGCGTCGAGCAGGGCCCGGTCGTCCACCGGCTTGCCGAGGAAGAGCGTGGCGCCGACGCGGCGCGCAACCACCCGGCTCTCCTTGTCGTCGCTTGCGGAAACGGCAATCACCGGCATCCGCACGCCCACATCCTGCATCCGTTTCATGAGCTCGAGGCCATTGACATGGGGCATGGTAATGTCGAGCAGAACGCATCCGGGGGCGGACGACAATCGCGCGCACCGCAGAAATGCCTCTGCGCTGGCAAAACCCATGGCTTCGTATCCTGCAGCGCGAAGCAGTCGCGTGAGACTGCGACGCACCGATTCGTCGTCGTCGACCACGAATACCTGTACAGGGGCATCAACAGGGTTCATCGGGCTATCCCGGCCGCAATCCATTGAGCGTAACCGTGGCCGGGAGGTAGGGGTATTGGACCTTCGTCCGATGGGCAGCGGGGATTTCTGTTGCGGATGACCGATGATCCGCCAACAGCGTGAGGGAGAAGGCACCATGCCGGTCCCTCCTCCCTCCCATGAGCCCTCTCTAGAAGAGGAAGCGCGCCCCCACGTAGAGACTCTTCACGATGTCGTCCTCGCCTGCGTTCCGATCGATATTGAGGCGGCGGTAGCCCACATACCCGTACATCCGCTCTGTCAGGCCGATCTCACCGCGAACGACATTCACGTCGATGATGCGCTGGCCGGCGCCGGAGGTGATCACAGCGGGGGCATAGAAGATCCCGGTACCCAGATACAGTGGGATTGCATCCAGCGGCAGGCGGATACGCGCGCCGGCGCCGAACGCCAGTCCCACCACGTCATCGTCCGGCTCTGTGAGGCCGGCGAAGTAGATTCGCCCGCCGACATTGAGCTGCACCTCGCGTATCTGATCCAGCACGTCCGTCTGGTACGTGCCGTGGGCAATAATGTTGTTGCTCTCGTTCACCAGCGCGCCGAATCGCAACTGGTCTCCCGGCTGGCCCACCGCCGCGGCGTCACGGGTGTACATGATCTCGCCGTAATCGTTGGCGAACGACGCCTCCAGCTCGTCGGCGGATGCGACTTGGGTGAGGGCGAAAAGAAACGGAATAGCCCAGAGGAATTTCTGCATTTTGCTGCTCCCTAGCAATTACCGACACGCACGAAGAATGTTCGGATTGTCCGTATGACCACCCGGCCCTGAAGACAGGCTCCGCCAGGTTTCCCACAACCCGCCGTCACTCGGCCGTCGGCCGGCCCACCCCGGTCGGATGGCGGGAATTATCGACGGCGTTCGGGTTGTGGTACCGACTTCGCACGACTCCAGCAACCATTCGCGGCAAGTATAGACAGTGCACGCTAGCTGCACGTCAAACGATGCAAACGTGCTGCCGTTCACCGGCGTAGCCGAGGCTCGACACCGGCAAAGGCGCAATGGTGGATCAGCTCAGCCGCCGAACGCACCGCCATCTTCGTCATGATACGGCCCCGGTGGACTTTCACGGTCTTCTCGGCTATCCCCAGTTCCGCGGCAATCTGTTTGTTCAGATAACCGCCGATGACGAACTCCATGACTTCCCGTTCCCGCACCGAGAGGCTCTCGATGCGCCGGCGCGTCTCCTTCTCCCGCTGCTGGCGCCGCGCCCGTTCGGACGACTCGTGCAGCGCGGTTTCCAGAGCGCGCAGCAATACGGCTTCGTCCACCGGCTTCTGCAGGAAATCCGAGGCGCCCGCTTTCAGGGCCCGGACGCTCTCTGGCACCTCTCCATGTCCGGTGAGAAAGACGGTCGTGAGTTCCGGACACCGTTCGGCCAGTCTTTCCTGCAGCACGAGTCCGCTACAACCGGGCAACTGGAGATCGATGAGGACACAACCGAAGGCGCCCGAATCAAGGTGCGCCAGGATCTCCTGCGCGCTCGGGTAGCTCGCCACCTGATAACCGGCGGTGCCGAGAAGGCGGGACAGACCTTTGCGTATGGTCGGATCATCGTCCACCACGAATACTGTAGGTTCGGGCTGAACGTCCGCTTTGTGAATCGTCGCATTCATCCTCTGTACTCTCCCTGCTACAGGGCAGTGCAACGAAGAACGTCACCCCGGGTTCAGAGTCGTTGCGTTCGGCCCAGATGCGCCCGCCATGTTCTTCGACAATTGAGCGGCAAATCGCAAGGCCGATACCCATTCCCTCGGACTTGGTGGTATAGAAAGGCTTGAACAGTGACGCGAGGTCCGAATCGCGCACGCCACTGCCGCTGTCGCGCACCGAAATCTGCACGGTTTTCCGATCACGGCAGGCAACGCTTATGCGTATCCGACCGTGCACGTCCATGGCCTGCTCCATGGCCTCCATCGAATTCACCAGCAGGTTCAGCACCACCTGTTGGATCTGCGCCACGTTCACGACGGCATAACAGCCCGTTTCGATGTCGCGTTGGCACTCGATTCCCCGGGTGACGAATTCGCTGCGCATCATCTTCAATACATCGGCAACGCATTGCCCGACGTCGGTCCGCTCACGCTCCGATTCCCTGCGATGAAGCATTCCCCGCAGTCCGCTGATGACGGCGCCCGCCCGTTTGTCATCACGCGCAATGTCTTCAAGGATTTCGCGGATTTCGCCGAGGTCCGGTGGATCCCGGTCGAGCAGTCGAACGCCGGCCTGAGCGTTGCTGAGGATGGCGGCCAGCGGCTGCATCAGTTCGTGGGCAATCGACGTGCTTATGGTATTCGTGCGGGTCACCCGCTCCGCGTGCCACAACTGCCGGCGCAGGTCCCTGGCCTCACTTTCCGCGGCGAGCCTGGCAGTGATGTCGGTGGTCACCTGACCCAATGCCCAGATGGTGCCGTCGGTGTCGACGATCGGGAAACGCAGGGAACTCCATACCCTGTCGCCACCGTCGAAGACGTCCTCGGTCTCCACTGCTTCCCCGGTCTGGACCACGCGCTGATCGCTGCGCTGTATCGTATCGGCTTCTTCCGGAAACAGCTCCCGGTCGGTCTTTCCGAGCACATCGGCGAGGGACATAGAGTAGTGATTCTCGAACCACCTATTCACGAACAGGTACCGTCCGTGCCGATCCTTCAGTGATACGAGACCCGGGACATTATCCATTACCGCCTTCATCCGTTTGCGGCTCTCTCGCCGATCCCGTGCCAACGCTCTGCTCATCAGCACTACCAGGGGCAACAGACCCAGTTCGGATGCCGACACCAGATTCACGTCAGCGAACTCGACCATTGCCTCCAACGCCACAGCCCCGCCGAATAGTGCCATGGCAACCCCGATCTCGACGGCGTCCCTTTTTGTCCCCCGGCGATACTGGTGGACAACGGTGTAAGCAGCGTAGACGAAAACAAGAGCGAGGCCCCACCAGGCAAGCGCAAACCAGGGGCTCATCGCCGTGTTTCCGAAGTCGAGAATGCGTTCTCCCCAGGGAAGCACCCGGTAGCTCACTGCGGGCGGGTGGACGAAGCGGATACCGTAGGGCAGCAGCAGGTCTGCAAGGAGCAGCAGCGCGAACAGCCCACTCAGCAGCGTGGGGGTAATGCGGGATCGCAAACCCGCATACGCACGCAGGAACCACGGCAGGAGCATGAGCGTGACCATGGCGAACGACAGGTCCAGGCGGTGCAACGCCACCAACTCCCCCGGCGTTTCGGCCTGAAACGTGTAGGACTTTGCCACCACATACAGACCGGTCGCCAGGCAAAGAGCCGCGAACAAGGCGAACCGCCAGTCCGTCGGCCGTTTCAGCGCCAGGACGCCGTGGTGGACGCATGCATACAGGCAGACGCCCGCCATGACCTGAAGACCTGTCAGGAAATACCCGCTTTCCAAGTGCGCCTGTCCCTATGGCTGCCTTACTCGGAATACAGAAACGAAAAGTCTGACAAATATAGTACAAAACCGAGATTGGCCACGCGGCCTCCCGGCCGGATACAGGTAACGCACCGCCCGATAGGACTCGCGTAACCGGTTGCCACGCTCCGAAACGATTCCGTTGCACCGGCCCCTGTAAGCATATAATCCAAACAGGAAGCCGGCGCCGCCGGGAATCATCCCGACACCCGGACTTTTCAAAACAGGGATTGGTATCCGTATCACGCCAGGGAACTAGCGGCATGAACCACAGCAGGTCAGTCCGGCCCCCGCCATCGCAGTTTGTCGTCTGGGCACTGGCGCTCCTGCTTTCCCTCTGCGCGCCTGGGACGACGGTTGCCGCCGACGACGCGAAACCCGACGTCGCCCCCGCCAGATCGCCAAGCACAGCGCCCGTGATCATCGACGGTACCACTCTGTTTCGAGTGCGCGGCGTTACCGCGTACCCTGCGGCCGCGCGCGCCAGGGCCATTGAAGAACGAATCCGCACTGTCGCGGCAGACCCTGACATCGATACCTCGGCGATCAGGGTGACTGAGTCGGCGGAAGGTTTACGCGTAGAGGCCGGCAGCCAGGCCCTATTGCTCGTTGTCGACGCCGATGCCGCCCTGGAACAGGTGGACCGAAAGACGCTGGCGGCAGTGTATGCGGGGCGCATCGGGGCGGCCATTGCCTCCTATCGCCGGGAGCGCACAACCGAGTATCTCCTGAGAGCCGGCTTCTCTGCGGTGGCCGCGACGCTGGCGTTGGCAGCCTTCCTATGGCTCGGCAGTCGCGGGCTCCGCCGCCTTGACGCCGCGCTCGACACACGCCTGAAAGTGAAGCTGAGGGGCGTCGAGAAACAGGCCTTCCGCGTTATCACCGCCTCGGATATGTGGAGGGCTCTCCACGGTGCCCGCCGGCTTCTCTGGTCGCTGGTAATTTTCGTCGCGGTGGTCCTCTGCCTGTATTTCGTGCTGCAGCAGTTCCCCTGGACACGTCTGGTCGCCTACCGCCTTATCGAGCTCCTGTTGAATCCCGTCCATACCATGGGTCGACAACTGTTGGCCGTGGCGCCGGATCTCGTCTTTCTGGCCCTGATCTTCGTCGTGACCCGCTTTGCCCTGAAAACCATTCGCGTATTCTTCGCGGGAATGGCCCGGGGCGTGATCACGCTCGGCTCTTTCGAACAGGAGTGGGCCTGGCCGACCTATCGCCTGCTACGCGTACTCGTGATCATTTTTGCGCTGGTGCTGGCCTACCCGTATATCCCCGGCTCGCAGACCGAAGCCTTCAAGGGCATTTCCATCCTTTTGGGCATCATCGTCTCTATTGGCTCCACGTCTTTCATCAGCAACGTGATCGCCGGCTACTCACTGATCTACCGCCGGGCCTTCCGCATCGGTGACCGCGTGCGGATCGAGGGATACGTGGGTGATGTCGTGGAATCACGGCTGCTGGTCACGCATCTGCGCACCCCCAAGAACGAGGAAGTCGTAATCCCCAACTCACTGATTCTCACCAGCAATGTTGTGAACTACAGCGCCACCGCCCGCGAAGGGCGTCTGATACTGCATACGACGGTGGGGATCGGTTACGAGACGCCCTGGCGGCAGGTCGAGGCCATGCTCCTGCAGGCCGCCTCGCGCACGAGTGGTGCGGTGACCGAGCCACGGCCGTTCGTGCTGCAGCAGAAGCTCGGTGACTTCTGTGTCGTGTACGAACTGAATGTCTGCTGTGACAACGCCCACGCCATGGACCGTCTCTACAACCACCTGCACCAGAACATACTGGACGTGTTCAACGAATACGGCGTGCAGATCATGACGCCCGCCTACGAGGCGGACCCCGAGCAACCCAAGATCGTGCCCGGTGACCAGTGGTATGCGCCGCCGGCAAAACCGTCGACGCCGGCGGAGTGACCCGCTCCCCCACGCCGCCGGTCAGAAGGAAGCCTTCCCGTTCCCTGTGGGGGCTGTCTCCTCAACCAGGCGCAACAATTCCTGCCCCTCGCGTTCCAGGTAGGGCTCATTCACCCGGCGGGCCAGCGTCACGGCGGAGCGAATCCATTCATCGGCCCGTAGCGCCTCCGGCGACTGCCGCGGTCCCGCAAGCGCGCTTCGGGCGGCCCGCAAGTAGAGGTCCGCGGCACGCTGCAGAGTTCCCGCGGCCCGGGCATTCTCCGCTGCCAGTGCCAGATTCCTCGCCACCCCGTCGGTGTCGCCGCTGTCGCGGCGCCCTTCCACCGCGCGCAGGAAGCGCTCACTCGCTCGCGCGTGATCCCCTCGCAGAGCGAGCAGCCGCGCCGTCAACTCATCGGTGTCCGCCGCCGTCACGGGGTCCTCGGGCGGCGGAAGTGCCGCTATCAGCTTCTGCAGCGCGTCCGCGTCCTGCCGGTCCGCCGCAATGAACGCGGCCAGAACCGTGGCCCGAAGCGCTACCGGCTGAGCATCGGCTCGATCGCCGCGCACCCCTCCCAACCCCCGTGCGAGTTCAAGAGCCCGATCGACATCGCCGCTTTGGTAGAGAGCCCAGGCCTGCACCAACCGGACGTCGTCCCGCTCCGGCAGACCGCGGCGTTGCAGCCGTGCATTCGTGCTCTCGGCAAGATCGACCGCCCTGCGGTAGCGGTAGCGACGATACTCGGTAAGCGCCAGCTCATAGCCGACCGCGGCCTGGGCCGTGGCGTCGTCGGAGGCATACGCCCGCGACAGCGCGCGCTGGTAAAGCAGTACCGCCTGGTCGAAACGCTTTCGCTGGAATGCGTCCCTCGCCAACGCTACCGCGTCGGCGATTCGAGGATCCCGTTGCAGTGGGTCGGCCGGCGGCGGGACGCTGGCGCAGGCGACGATCCCCGTCAGAATCAACGCCACCCAGGGCAAGCGGCCCGGAAGCTTCCAGCGGGGCCCGGTCAGCGCCATAGCCTGTTGGCTCCCGGGCGCTCACCCAGCTCCGGACCGGCATCCCCGCCGATCAGCCAGTTGTTCTGCAGCGTCTCCAGCAGGCGTTCCAGCTCCCTGAGGGTCACCTGCGTCTGGGTCACCAGCTGGGGCAGTTCATCGCCCACGCCGACGCTCTGCCGGGTCAATTTACGCACATCCGCGGCAGACGACCGCAGGTCCAGCAGTGCGGAATTCACCGATGAAAGCATCGCCGGCAAGCCGTCCCTGTCATCCGCGAGTGCGCTGCTGAGACGCTCGATCTCCGCCGACGAGCGGTTCAGGCTCTGCAACAGCTCGGCCGCCTCGGCGGTGCGTCGCCGGGCCTCTTCCGTGGTTGCCGCCAGTTCCCGATATAATCGATCGTCGGTCATCAGTTGCCCGGCCGTTCCCCTTCCCTGCTGCATGCCGTCCGCGAGCGTGGCGGTCACCGCCAGGAGCCGGTTGGTCTGATCGATTACGGGGAAGACCCGGGCGCGCAAATCGTCGATGAGTTCGCCGACGTTATCGGTGGTGCCGCGCTCGGAGCGCGCGCTCAACACAGCGTAGTCCCAATCCAGCGGTGCGCCTTTTCCCTGTGCGATTTCAAGATAGGCGGCTCCGGCGATACCGAACTGGCGCTTGATCAGCGCAACGGAGTCCCGGCGCAGGAAATCGGCCATGCCGTCGTCGATGTCCACAACCGCGTGGAAGTGCTGATCGGGACTAACCACTATCTGTCTCACCCGTCCCGCGGGCGTTCCCAGAATTTCTACTCCGGCGCCCCGTGAGAGCCCGGAAACACCACTTTCCGGGAGCAGCACGTGCAGCTTCTTGGCCGGAAAGACAAGATCCTGAACCAGGTTGCTCTGAAGCAGCGTGACCACTACCAGCGCCACCGCCACGAGAACCAGAAGACCGGCACGCCGGCTACCGCGGATACCAGGGGACCCATTCATCGCATTCTGCCTCCCACGACCCCGCCGGTCGTACGGGTTTTAGGGAAACGCTGGACAGCTCCCGCGTGGATTCAGCACGAGAACCGCGGCGCCGGCGGCTCTGGCCCGAAACGCCAGATCGAATACTGCCGGGCGGAGACCCGCTGGCAGGCCGCGAAGCAGTACCAGCGCCGGCGCCCCCAGGAAACAGCTCACGAATCCGGCACGCCGCAGATCCTCGGCGTCAGTATCCGCGGGCCTCGAGGCGGGAAGCCCGGGCATCCCGAGTGACCGCGCCAGCATCACCGCCTCCCGCCTGATCGCATCGACGGGCCTGCCCGTGTGGAAGCGTTCGGCCAGGATGACGTTATCCGCGACTGTAATGCCGGGAAGCCACTCTTCGGGTCCGAGTGGGTACCCGATTCGGCCGCGCAGCGCGTCGGCGAATTCCCGCTTCAGGGCTTGCCAGTCGTATCCCAGAAAGCGAACTCGTCCGGATTGGGGCGGACGCAGCCCGTCCAGGGTCTCCACCAACGGCTCCTCCAGGCCAGCACTCGGAACGTCCAGGAACCGCATTTGGCCCGCTGCCAGCTCGATGTCCGCCGACCAGCCCTCGGCGCAGCGGCCCCCCCATGAGGGCCGCATGGCCTCCAGCCGCAGAACGGGTTCGGCTGTGGGCCGCGGGCGTGCCGGCGCACTCACAGGGCGATCACCATGCTTATCAGTCCGTTCACGACGAGCACACCCAGTAGAGTCCGAAAGAATCCCCGCGACAGCACCTCGCCGCGCTCGTGGCCCGCTCCGACCGAGCGCGCAGCCGTGGTCAACACCACCACGGCGACGACGCCCCCAAGAACCAGGGCCTTCGCCAACGCCCAATGGGGCCCGCTGTCAGCCAGCGTTTTCAGTATGCCGACAAGGGCGCCGCGGGTTCCGAGCTCGGACAGTCCGAGCAACTCCGCGGCGAGGAACCCCGAGCTGATCGACGCCGCCACGAACACGGCGGTGAGACACGCGCTCGCCACCGCGAATGCCGCGAACATGGGAACCGCCAAATAGACCAGCGCGTCCACGCCCCTTCGTTCGAGAGCACGCAGCGCCCCGGAAGCCCAGAGTTTGTGAGCACTGCCCAGCCACGTCAGGCCGGAGCGCCCGATCAGGACGACGGCCACGGCAATGGGCGCGAATTGCTGCAGAACCAGGGCAAGCAGAATCCGGCGAACGGAATCCGGTTGTCCCAGTTCCTTGAGCCAGAATATGGCCTGGGAGACAAGCACCAGCCCGGTCAGTACCGCGATGATCAGCACGGCGCGGAGGGCCCCCACACCGTCGCGTTCGAGAGTGTCCAGGAATTGCTCGCGCACCAGGCGGCGCCAGGTGGAGGGACGGATCGCACTCCCGATTATCGTGATGCCCAGGGCGACGGCATCCACGATCCACAGGCCGCCCCGGTCGCTGCGGCGCATCCCCGGCCCCGCTTGCCGCCGTGAAACCTGCTGCGAAAGCGCTGATGGCGCCTTCATCGTTCAGATCTCGCCCTGCAGTAGGTACGTTTGCACTTCGCCGACGCCCTCCTCGTAATACAGCCCCCTGAACCGAATCGCGAAGTCCTCTCGAAGCGCATCGCTAGCGGACTCGCCGAGTTGGATGCCGCCGTCGGGGGCGCTGTTCGCCAGCGTCTCCGCCCGATTCAGCGACTCGCCCCAGAGATTGCCGGCCGGAGCGCCGGTCCCGGACTCGACGCATTGGAGCGGACCAACTGCTATCCCCGCCCGACAGGCCGCACTCAGATCGTGCCGCGCGAACACGGCCTCGCACTCGGCGCGTGTGGTCAGTGCAGCGCGCCCGATGGCGCGCACGGCGTCCGCAAGCGGGCGGTCCAGGCCGTCCGCCAGAACGCCGTGCTCCCCGAGCAATCGGACAAGGGGGATTCCAAGTTCTGAAGCGACGGCTCGCACTCGCTCCGCGAACTCCACCCGCGCGGGCATCCACGCGGCCGCAGCCCCCGAGAGCGCTGGGCTGCGCACTTCGGAAATCCTGAACCAGAGCACCGCCGCGTTCGGATAAACCGTCGTACCAGAAGCCCCTGTGTCGCCCCAGCGCCGCCGGACTCTTTCCACCAGCGGCGGGGCTGGCGCCTCGGTCGCGGACCGCACGCCGCGCCGCCGTTTCGTCGCCGGCGGCGCATTGTTCGCCGCCCCCGCGGCGGTTTCGCCGGCCTCCATGGCTCCGACATCGCGCCTGTCGCCGCTCAATGCGGGCCGTATAATCCCGGCCGCGTAGCCGGCAACGCCAATCACGTCGCTCTCGCTCAAGGGTGGCGCGGCGGTCGCGTCCTCCACCCATAACGCGCCCATCAACCGTCGCTTCCGCAGGACGGGCACCGCGGCCAGGGAGCCGGCCCCGACGGCCTGAAGATAATTCCGGTACAGCGCCTGCGTGCGGCTGTCGGACTCAGCCTCGGGGACGTAAAGTGGCTCGCCGCTTTCCAGGGCCTCGAACAGATGTGGATATGCGGACCGCCCCAATACCGCGGCATCCGTGTGCCCGCCGTGTTCGCGGTCGTAACAGTCCATACACACGAGGGCCTCATCCACGTCCCTGTAGGACCACACTGATACGCGCCGGGCCGCGACCGCCTGAGCCACGCTCTCCGTGACCCGGCGCACGGTGCCCCTGCTCAGCTGTGACTCGGTGGAGGCGATGCCGGAGAGCGCCGACAGTTCCGCACCGAGTCGGTTCATCGCCGCACGCCGATAAAGCAGGTCGCGCTCGCGCCGCTGGACGGATACCCGAAGGGCGACAAGCAAGCCCACGAGGGGGAGTGACAACAGAACGAGCAGCCCCGAAGCCAGTATCACGTTGCGGCTGTTGCGATCCAGAAAACTCGTGAAGCTCGCCTCCGGCGCAGAAATGATCAGCCACAACGGGCGGTTGAGAACCCTCTCCAGGGAAGACGCGGCCACGACGTAACGCTCCGACCCGAGGCCGACGACACGGTGGATATCCCGTTGCACGCGTACGCGGTCGAATATGCCCCGAAGAACGGGATCCGCCAGGTCCTCGATCCGTGCCGGCCTCAGTCCGTCGCCGTCCCGCACCACCGCATCGGCGGGATTCGGCGTCGCGAACACCTGACCGTCGGACTCCATGATTACGGCCTTGCCGTTCCGGCCGATTTCCAGATCGTTAAGGAATCTGCTCAGCTGGGCCAGCTCGATATCCACACCGACCACATACGCGACTTCTCCGCCCGGAACCCGGACCGCCAGGGCCGCTGTAATCCCCGGCTGCTGACTGGAGAAGAAGACGTAGAGGTTGCTCCAGAAGACATCCTTCGACTCGACCGCCCCCTGGAACCAGGGGCGCGAAGTGGCCTGAAAGCGGTCGCTCGGATCCGATTCCGTGCCCAGGACGCCGCCACCCGGGCCCCTGCGAATTACGGTCACCGTCCGCTGCCCACCGTCAACTGCTATGCGTTTGGTATCCAGCCAGCCCTTGTCGTTCCGACGCACCATCGTGAAGCGACCGTCCGGATCCGCCACATAGAAGGCAGCCAGGGACGCGTTGCTCCGCATCATGGCGAGTGCGAAACGTTCGAATACGGCGTCCACCTGAGACCAGTCCAGACGCTGCCGGCCGGCCAGCTCACCCGTAAGGCGAACAGCCTGCTCCGCCGGGCGCATGAAAACCTCGACCTCGCTGCGCACACGTTGATCCAGCGAGCGCACCACGTCCTCCGTGAGCCCCAGCACATCCCGGCGGTTGGCGTCACGGTCATAGAATGTGAGCCCGAGGAATCCGCCCAGCACCAGGAACAGCACGACAACGGGCGCCGCAACCATCAGGAGATCCCGAACGCGGCCCCTCGAGGCATACCCCGGCTCCGAATCGGGACGGATATCGGGTTTGTCGGTCACGACGAATCCTCACGTCACGAAGCGCGTCGATCCAACGCCCCGTGACCGCAGCGCTTTTCGACCCCGTTGCGAACCTCCGTCCGAAACGAAGCCATGCCACCGGGCGCCGGCCCGCCCCTACTCGGCCTCAACCGGGCGCCCAACACGTGCCTGACGGGCGAGATAGACGATGGCCAGTCCCTCACTGACAAGCTGCACTCCAAGCAGCAAGCCGAGTAGCCAGATGGCCGACGTGGGCAACAGCGACAGCAGCAGGATCGACAGGGCGACACCAAGGACCCCGCTTGCCAGCAACCAGTGCCAGTTGGGGAAGGGGCGGATCGTCAGGGCGAACACGACCTTGGACATCCCCTCCACCATGAGGAAGACGATCAGTAGCAATGCCAGCGTGGCGACACCCTCTCGCGGGTGGAGAAGAAACAGCCAGCCGATCATTACGGACAGAACCACGGAAATGAGCTGAATCCAGAAATGGGGCACGTTTCGGGCGCCCATCAGACTCACGCCCTGGGCCAGACCGCTGATGATCAGCACCCACCCCATGAGGCTGGCCACGGCCAGCGAGGAAATCACCGGATAGATCAGGGCCAGAACACCACCGATCACCATCAGCCCACCCTGAATCAGAAACCATACGGAGTGCCGCCTGACGGTGTCCCGCATGGCGTCGCGCATTGCCTCGGCAGCGGCGTCAAGGGTCATGCTCATGGGTCTCCATCCTCCTCGGGTGGCGGCCTGGTGATGCTCGGTAGCCGAGGGCTCGGTAGCCGAGGGCGTTCGTCAGGGCGACATCCGAACATCGTCACCAACAACGAGATTCGTGGACCAACCCGCCGAAGCGCCACCCTTTTCCTGAAAGTAAAGCAGGTAGACGTTGGTGTTTGCCGGTCCGCTGAACGCGGTGGCACGGCCCGTCTGCATGGTCTTCTCGGCGGCGGTCCAGGCGGGTCCGAGACAGTCGGCGACCACTGGCACGTACTCTTCGTAAAGGCGCCTCGCCGTGGATTCGTCGGCGTGTTTCCAGGTGCAGACGTAGTTCGTCCTGTCAGCGGCCCACTCCCAGATCAGGCATTCTCCGGAGGCGAACACCGGACGCGCCTCCCAGAGAGTTGCCATGCGGGTACTGGTCTTGTGTTCCCTGATGTCGCGGAAACCGACCGATTCCTGGTCGATGACCAGACGCAGGTTGTCGCAGGTCCTGCCGGACCGGGAGTTCGACGACCCGGCCGTATCCGGGCCGTCGGGCATGACCGAGGTGGCGCACCCTGCCAGCATCGCGGCCGCAAGGAGGGATGTGACTTGCGCAATCCCCTGCACCGAGCTCATGAATCTCCCCGCTCCCTGGAGGCGTGACTCCACATCCTGACGTTATACGCCCGTATCCGGGGGACGTGGATGGGACCAAAGTCCAATGCCCTCTCCCAACACACCGCGCTAGTCTCGAACTCAGTGATACCGCCGGCCGTCCCGTCGCGCGGCCGGCCATTTCAGCCCCTAACTTCAGGAGTAGCGCATATGACCACGACCGCGGCGCCGGCGGGATTCGAAGACCGCCCCCTGCTGAAAGGCCTGATCAGGAACTGGTGGGCGTTGCTGCTCCGCGGAATCGCCGCGGTCGTCTTCGGCATTCTCGCCCTGCTATGGCCGGGGCTGACCCTGCTGACCCTGACGTTCCTCTGGGGCGCTTATGTGCTGATCGATGGTGTCTTCGCGCTCTGGGGGGCCATTGTCGGCAAGGTTGAGGGCGTCGGCGCACGATGGTGGCTTGGGGTCGTGGGAGCGCTCGGCATTCTCGTCGGCCTCATGGCGCTGGCCGCGCCCGCCTATACCGCAGGCGTGCTGCTTACGGTCATCGCCGCCTGGGCGATTGTCATAGGCGTCCTGCAGATACTCGGGGCCGTGCGTCTCCGCAAGGAGATCGAGGGTGAGTGGTTCCTGATCGTGAGTGGAATCGTGTCCGTCCTCTTCGGCCTGGCAGTTGTGTTCCAGCCGGTGGCCGGCGCGCTCGCGGTTGTCTGGATGATCAGCCTTTTCGCGATCCTGTTCGGTGTCGCCCTGATCGCACTGGCACTGAAGCTGCGGAGCGCGGCAACACGTTTTCTGCGCTGAACCGGTTCGCCCACGAATGCGATGGCGGACCGCGTCGCAACGGCATTCTCAACACTGCAGCTCGAAGTGAAATGTCATGCGTACCATCAGAAATTTCCTCGGCGAACCTCTGCTACAGTTCCTCGTCCTGGGCGGGTTGCTGTTCGCGATCCACGCTGCCGTGACGCCGGAGGAACCCGGTGGAGACAAGCTGACAATCCATGTCACTCCCGAGCGAATCGCCCAGCTCGACAAGAGGTTCCAGCAGGTCTGGCGCCGCGCGCCGTCCGAGGCGGAGGCCAAGGGCCTTCTCCAGAACTACATCCGCGAGGAAGTCCTCTATCGGGAAGCGCTCGCCCTTGGGCTCGACCGCAACGACCCGGTCGTACGTAACCGCCTGCGCCTGAAGCTCGAATTCCTGGCGGACAGCGGCGCCCAGCTATTGGATCCGGGGGACGAGGCACTCCAGGCGTTCCTCGACGCGAGGACGGAAGACTATCTGGTTCCGGCGCGTCTCGCCTTTCGCCAACTCTACCTGGGGAGCGATCCCAGCCGGGAGCAGATCGCCGCCGTCAGATCGGCGGCCCTGAAAACGGGCAGCGGCACACCTGCCGATTCCCTCGGCAACCCAAGCATCCTCCCGACGGATATTCCTCTCGCGACTGCCCGATCTGTGGACGGGCAGTTCGGCAAGGGATTCTTCGCCGCAGTGAGCGATCTGCCAAAGGGGCAGTGGACGGGGCCCGTCCGCTCCGCGTACGGAGAACACCTCATACGCGTCGAGCGCAGCGAACCCGCCCGGCTGCCGGAGCTCGCCGAAATCCGTCAGCGCGTGCTCCGGGACTGGCGCGTCCGCCGAGCCGAGGAACTGCGCGATGAGCAGTACCGATCGATGCGCGCCCGATATCGAGTCGTCATTGATGAGGAGATGCCCCAATGAAGGGGGCACACCGGCTGGGTTACGTCACCTTTCTGGTCGCTATTCTGTGCGCTCCGGTTGGAAACGCATTCGCCCATGCGCTGGATCCGGGCTTTATTGCCGTGCGGGCGCTGAGCGAGAGCACCTACGCCGTGAGCTTCAAGGTTCCGCAGGCAGGGGGGGCTCCCCTGCCACTGCAGGCACGGCTACCTGAGAACTGCTCCCCACGGCAGCCCGGTAGTCTGACTCCGGCGGGAAACGCTTTCCTTGCCAAGACCGTGACTCACTGCCCTGGCGGACTGGGAGGCGGTCGTCTGGTTGTGGACGGCCTGCCGGTCACGTCCACCGACGTCCTTGTGCATATCGAGTGGCTGGACGGCACGACCCGCACGGACCGTCTCACCCCGGACCAGCCCACCCTCGTTATCGCTGGGCCTCCGACCGCCCTGGAGCAGGTCCGAACCTATCTGCTGTTGGGGATCGAGCACATACTCCTAGGCATCGATCATCTGCTGTTCGTGCTCGCGCTGATCCTTCTCGTGCGCGGCGGGATGCGAGTGGTGAAGACGGTCACCGCCTTTACCGTCGCCCATTCCATCACCCTCTCCGCGGCCACCCTGGGATACGTCCACGTCCCGGTGCCGCCGGTGGAAGCGGTAATCGCCCTGTCCATACTCTTTGTGGCCGTGGAGGTTCTCAAAAGGGGTAACGGTCCGATGCGTCTCGCCGAGCGCCAGCCCTGGATGGTGGCCTTCGCCTTCGGCCTCCTGCACGGGTTCGGTTTCGCCGGCGCCCTGGCGGAAGCCGGCATCCCCGAGCCCGAGATTCCTACGGCGCTGCTGCTCTTCAATGTCGGCGTGGAACTGGGTCAGATCGCCTTTGTTGGCGCCGTTTTTCTTCTCTGGCGGGGAATCCGTCTCATTCCCGTGCGCTGGCCGGCGCCTGTCCGGGCGTTGCCGGTCTATCTGATCGGGACCCTGGCGGCCTACTGGACCGTCGAGCGCACGCTTTCCGCCTTCTACGGTTGATTGCCAACGTTGAATCGGGGCCGTCAAAGGCGGGAGGCGCCTGTCAGCGGCCTTCCAGACGCGCACCCTCCTCCTTCAACGCCGCCGCGACGAAGTCCAGCAGCGCCCTGACCCTCGCAACACGGCGCAGGTCGGGATGTGTGAGAAGCCACAGCTGCGTATCGAGCTCCGGGAGAGGCTCACTCAACCGCGTCAACCCGGGGTCACCGTCGCAGAGATAACACGGCAACGCCGCCACACCCAGTCCCGAACGAACGGCGGCGTGCATGCCCAACAGCGAGTTAACCCGGTAGCGGCAGCGGTCATCCAGCTTCCGCGCCAGCATCCATTTCTCCAGCGCGTCGTACATCAGGCCTTCGTCCGGACCTACCCAATCGCACGCCGAAAATTCCGGCGGCTTGTTCCCGTGCCCGTATTCCCCCGAGTCTCCGTATACGGCCTGAGCCAGGGTGGCTACACGACGTCCCACAAGGGTCTCCGGCGGGGTCCGGGTGGGCCGTATGGCGACCTCCGCCTCGCGCCGGGAAAGGCTGAAGAAATAATTGGAGACAGCGATATCCAGCTCGATTTCCGGATAACGGCGGCGAAAGTCCCTGAAGATCCGCGAAAGCACCCCATACAACAGGGTATCGGTGGTCGTGATCCGTACCGTACCGAAGGGTCGAAGATCACGACCCGCCAGCCGGCGCTCAAGGCCCAGGACTTCCGCCTCCACCCGGTTCGCCGCCGCCGCCATGTCCTCACCGGCGGATGTCGGCGCGTATCCCTCCCTCGACCGATGGAAAAGCTCGACGCCGAGACGTCGCTCGATCTCCCCGAGCCGGCGAAACACCGTCGCGTGACTGACGCCCAGCTGGCGTTTCGCGCCCGACAGGGAGCCCGTGCGAGCAATCGCAAGCACCACCTGCAGATCGTTCCAGGGAAGCATGTTTGCAGTCATGCAAATTTTATTGTCGCTAACGGGGAATAGTCGTTCTTTATCGCAAAGTCTATCGTCGGTTGGCGTTGACACATACCGAAGGAAGAATCCATGCACGCGCTCATCGTCCATTGCCATCCGGAGCCAGGTTCATTCAACGGCGCACTGAAGGACATTGCGGTCCGGACTTTTCGTCGCCTCGGTCACTCGGTGGAGGTGTCGGACCTGTACGCCCAACGCTTCGACCCCGCGGAAGGGCCGGGCCATTTCCGGGAACGGGCGGACCCCGAATACTTTTCGGCCATGACGGAGCAGCGGCACGGCAGCGAACACGACGGACTCCCCGAAGACGTCCGTCGGGAGATCAAGCGGCTGGACCGCGCGGACCTGGTGGTATTCCAGTTTCCACTCTGGTGGCATGCCCAGCCGGCCATGCTGAAGGGGTGGTTCGATCGCGTATTCGTTTACGGCGGCATGTATTCCGGGAGGATGCGCTGGGATCGCGGGCGTTACCACGGCCGCCGAGCCATATGCTCGGTCACCACCGGCGGCCCGGCGCCGACCTTCAGCCGCACGGGACGCAGCGGTGCCATCGAGTTACTGATGTGGCCGATTCACTGCTCGCTGTACTACCTGGGTTACAGCGTGCTGCCACCGTTCATTGCCCACGGCATCCAGGGCGGTGGCCCCGTCTATCAGGCCGAAGAAGCCTTTCGGGCGCAGCTTGAACGGGATAAACAGCGCTGGGCCCAGCGGCTGGAAGGCCTGGAGGATGCTCAACCCATTCCATTCGCCGGTTGGGTGGACTGGAACGAGCAAGGCCTTCTAAAGGCGGAGAGTCCGGCCAGTTGGCGGCCGTAGTTCCTACTCCGGAAGCGGGATGCTCCCACTCACGCCCGGTTACGGTGGGTACGGATGGCGGCGAAAGCGCCTACCGTCGCGGAATCTACAACAGCAGGGTAATCGCGAGCATCCACTCCGGCAGTGGCCGGCCGGTAATTCCATAACCGATCATGACCGCAGTGAAGAGTGCGCCGGCGCTGAACGCCGCCAGGCCGATACGCTGCATGCCGGTCAGCTTCTGACTATCGCTGGACATCGTCGTGACTGCTCGTATTCCCGGAAGGCCGCCTATTGTCGCAGGCTTGGAGCGCGCTATAAATACTCTGGTACAAACCAGTGGATAGCGCCCGTGAACGAAACTTCCCCCCGCGTCCTGGTCGTCGACGACGAAGCGCCCGTGCGCGAGATGATTGCCGAATACCTCACCCGTTACGGCTTCACCGTGGACGCGGCCGCTGACGGTGGGCAGATGCGCGAGCGATTGTCGGCCGCCCGGCCGGACGTGGTGCTGCTGGACATCGCCATGCCGGGCGAGGACGGACTGACTCTGGCCCGCTACCTGCGGGAACACTGCGACGTCGGCATCATAATGGTCACGGCGTCGGGCGAGGTGGTGGAACGGATCGTCGGGCTCGAGGTCGGCGCCGATGACTACATCGCCAAACCCTTCGACCCGCGGGAACTCCTGGCTCGCGTGCGCAGCGTACTTCGCCGGCTGAAGGCGACAGCGGCCGCCCCGGCGGAACAGGACACGAACCGGAGGGTACGCGTCGGAAACTGCACGCTGGACCTGGACGCCCGCCGCCTGTTGGGGGAGGACGGCGAGGACATTCCCATTACCGCCATGGAGTTCGATCTGTTGCAGATCTTCGTGTCCCGCCCGAACCGGGTCCTCAGCCGGGACGACATCCTGAACCTGACGCAGAACCGCGACTGGGACCCTTTCGACCGCAGCGTCGACATCCGAATCGCGCGCCTGAGAAAGAAGATCGAGCTGGACCCCGCGAAACCCAGCCTGATCCGGACTATCCGCGGGGCCGGGTACGTTTTCGTGCCGGCATAGGGGAACGCTGAGTAATTCCCCCGTGCCTCTGCCCGCCTCCTTCATTACCGCAATGCCGGCAGCGGCGAAACCTCCGGCGCCATGCCGGTCGCCGGCACGCTGAACCGGATCGTGGCCGGCGTATGGCAAGCGATGAATCCCGCAATGACGGGGTTGACCCGTGCCGCGTCCACCACGGGCGCCATGTGGCCCGCACCCACGGGGCCCCGAACCCGGAAACGCCTCAGTCCGCGCCCCATGACACTGATGATTTCCCTGACGGGCCGCCGGCACCCGACCCCGAAAAGGCAGAGCACGGGCACCCGGACCTCCCTGAGGTCGGCGAGCGTCGTATCGTCCGTCATCAGCGAGACGAACGTACGGTAGACGGTCTCCATTCTCGCCACGATTCGGCATTGTTGCTGCCGGTTAAGCCGCTGCCACGACGCCGACCCTGACCAGTAGTCGAAGAATCGGTGGGCACCGGGCTCCGGGTCGCCGCGCCGCAGGGACCCGCCGATAGCGTTCTTGACCGCCAGAACCTCAGCCAGTGTTGCCCTGCCATGGCGGCTGAGCTGCAGGAGCCGGAACGCGACCGGCTCGTACAGAGTGAGGCTGCGAACCGTGTCGGGATACATAACCGCAATCTTCATTGCGACGGCCGCGCCGTAGGAGTGCCCCACCAGATGAAGGCGTTCACCCTGGGCTCGAACGACGGGCTCCAGACGGCGGGCTTCCACCGCCAGGCTCGGTGACTCGTGCCCCCAGTCCTCGCTGGCTCCGTGACCGACCAGGTCAGGGGCCAGCACCCGGTAGCCGCGCTGCAGGTGTTCCATCGCCGACCGCCACTGCCGCGCACTGCTGCCGCTGCTGTGCAGCAACATCACAGGCGCACCCTCGCCGGAATCGCTCATGGGGACCCGGGGGTGTGTCATCGCTCCTCCCTCCTCGTCGCGAAGATCCCGCGGCCCATGAAAAGCACGTCCTCGCGCCGGATACCCATGTCCCGCAACTGACGGTCTTCCATCTCCATGAGGATGCGCCGGTCCCTTCTGTTCCTGGCGCCGCGCGCCACGGCATTCAGGACGGAGCGGAGCCGGTCTGCCGCCGCTCTCGCAAAACCGGAGCCGTAGCCGGCGGTCAATGCTGTGTCGTTTGCTTTCATCGGAATTCCTCCATCGAACCCGTCCGCTTGGCGGGCACGTACATGTGGTTGTCTATCCAAGCTTCAGGCTACGGAAGGGAGGTATCCGGGGGATTTCGCGGTGCGGTGCGGTTGTCTACCCCTTGTTTCCATGAACGCCAACGGTCCGCAGATTGCTTCGACACCGTTTCATTTGTTTCCGGTACGTATCCAGGACAGCGCGCGGGGCGCTCCATGCAACATAATTCCCTTGGGACAACCCACCCCGCGGAGGCCCGCCGTGTCACCGACATGCTCTTTCGACAGCGCAACGGGGACGCCCCCGGAAGGCCCCGTCATCGGGGGACCACTCGAGCAGATCCTGGACCACGGGCACCTGCTGGTGGCGGTAAAGGATTCCCGGCTGCGATACGTCAGCGCGAGTCGGCCGCTGCGGGAGATGTTCCGGCACTTCGGCTGCGACGACCCGGTTGGCAAGACGGTCGCGGAGATTCTGCCCGATTCCTACGCCGGCGAGATGGATCGCCAGGACCGGCTGGTCATCACGTCCGGCCTACCCTCGGAGAACGAGGGCCAGTTGGAAGTGGACGGCAGCGTCCGAACCTATCTTTTCGCGCGTACTCCCCTTTTCGATGCGGAGGGTGCACCTTCGGGCCTGTGCACCATTGCCACCGAGATCACCGTGCGAAAACGCACGGAAGATGCCTTGCGCGACGTGGCACTCGGGGTTTCCGCCAGTGGCGGTGAGCAGATCCACCGGCAGATCGTGCGTTTTCTGGCAAAGACGCTGAACGTGGATGTCGCGATGATCGGGGTGCTGGACGGTGAAGACTCGGACCGGATCCGGACACTCGCCATCTGGCACTCGCGAAACTTTATCCCGAACGTCACTTACGAGCTCATGGGCACGCCCTGCGAGTACGTCGTGGGCCGGGCCTTCGAATTTGTTCCGCGTCGCCTCCAGGAGCTGTTCCCGGAGGACGGCATGATGCGCACCTTCGACCTGCAGAGCTACGCCGCCTACCCGCTTTTCGACTCCCAGCAGAAGCCCCTGGGGCTGATCAGCGTCGCCGATCGGAAACCGTTGACGGACCGGGCGATCACGGAATCCATCCTCAAGATCTTCTCGGTGCGTGCCGCATCGGAGGTGGAACGGGCGCGTACCGAGCGGGAAAAGCGCATATCCACAGCAAGTTATCGCAACATCTTCGAAGCCACTGAAGACTGCATTTTCATCCACGACTTCGATACCGGTCGGTTCGTGGATATGAACCCCAGGGCATGCGAGACGTACGGCTATACCCGCGAGGAGCTACTCGGGCTGGACGTCGGCCAGATCAGCTCCGGCGAACCTCCCTACACCCTGGAAACCGCCAAGGAGTACATGGACCGCGCGCGCGCGGGTGAGACGGTGCGTGCCGAATGGCACCGGCGCAACAAGGACGGAAGCCTTCATTGGGACGAAGTTGTCCTGAAGACCGCGGTTCTGGCCGGACGGAAGCGGGTGTTGGCCGTGACCCGGGACATTACCGAACGAAAGCGCGCGGAAGCGGCATTGCGTTCGCGAGAGGAACAGTACCGGGCCATTTTCAATGCCTCAGTCGACGGCATGGCGCTGTGGAGCACGGACGGGCGGATCGTCGACGTCAACCCGGCCTTCGCCGCCATGCACGGCTATTCCCGGGATGAGATGCTCGTGCAGGACCCCTATACCTTCGTGCATCCGGATTCCTACGAACAACTCGCGCGCTTTTTCGACACCTTTGCCACGGGACAGCCGTTCCATACCGAAGCCCGCGATATAAGACGCGACGGCACCGTTCTCGACGTGGAGGTCAGCGGCGTGTTGATGGACTACCTGGGCGAGCCCCATCTCCTGTCCATTGTTCGCGACATCACCGAACGCCGCCGGGCGGAAGAGCGTCTCCGTGCCAGCGAGGAACAGTATCGCGCCATCTTCGACGCCTCCGCGGACGCCATGGTGCTCTATAACGCCGACGGCCACATTGTTGACGTAAACCCTGCTTTTGTAACGCTTTACGGATACACGCGCGAACAGATTCTCGAAATGCCGCCGCAGCAACGCTTCCATTCCGACGCGCTTCCGGTGCTGCAGCGTTTTCTCGATCGCGTGCGCACGGGCTGGTTCCACGAGGGCGAGCGTGCCAATCGGCCGTTGAAGGAAGAAACCCGCGAAACCACGCGGGACGGGCGCAATCTCGACCTGGAAGCCCACCTGGTGGCCATGTACTACCAGAGTCGCCCTCACGTGCTGTGCATCAAACGGGACATCACCGAGCGTAAGGAGCGCGAGGCCGCGCTCCACAAGAGCGAAGACCGGCTGCGTGCCACGGTGGAGGCGGCTCTGGACTGCATCGTAAGCATGGACGCCGAGGGGAACATCATCGAGTTCAACCCGGCCGCGGAGCGCTGCTTCGGTTACCGGCGCGCGGAAGCGCTGGGACAGCCTCTTGCCGAGCTGCTGATACCCGAAAGGGACCGGGAAGCTCACCGTCAGGGGCTGGCACGCTACCTGACCCGGAAGGAAGGTCCCTACCTGGGCCGACGCATGCAGGTTACGGCACTTCGCCGCGACGGCACGGAGTTTCCCGCGGAACTGGCCATTGCCGTGGCACAGGGAGCCGACGGAGACATCTTCATCGGCTACCTTCGGGACATTACCGAGCAGCGTCAGGCGGACCGGGCACGCGTCGAGCTCGAGCGCCAGCTGCGCCAGGCGCAGAAAATGGAGGCCATAGGGCACCTTACCGGCGGAATCGCACACGATTTCAACAACATTCTCACCAGCGTTCTCGGCTATACCCTGCTCGCCCGAGAGTCCGCAGCCGGCCAAGAAAAGCTGTTGCGCTATCTGGACCAGGTGCAGACCGCCGGCGAACGTGCCAGGGACCTGATCCGACAGATGCTCACCTTCAGCCGCGGCGAACGCGGCGAGCCCCGTTTCATGCGATTGTCCACACTGGTGACCGAAGCGGTCCGCCTTTTCGGATCGACCTTTCCCTCCAGCGTCGAATTCCGCACCGAGCCGGATCCCAACGCCCCGGGGGTGCGCGCCGATCCCGTTCTCGTGGAGCAGGTTCTGATGAACCTGTGCATCAACGCGCGTGACGCCATGAATGGCGAAGGAACAATCCGCATCACCGTCGATTACCATCCCGCGCTTGCGGGTGTGTGCGCGTCGTGCCGGCAGTCCGTGAACGGCGCGTTCGTGGAGCTCGCGGTCAGCGACACGGGCAGCGGGATCGACGCCGGGGTACTGGAACGGATGTTCGAACCCTTCTTCACCACCAAAGACGTGGGAAGGGGCAGCGGGATGGGCCTTTCCACCGTCCACGGCGTCATTCACGAGCACCGCGGCCACCTGCTGGTCGATACACGTCGCGGCGCCGGCACGACTTTTCGGGTGTTGTTTCCGCCCGCGGCCAGCGAGTCCGAAGCTCCAATGCAGCCGGACACCGCCGCTGACAGCGATTCCCTGACCGAGACCCCGAACAGTGCACGGCTGCTGGTTGTGGACGATGAAGTCTCGGTCCGCGAGTTCCTGCGGGATCTGCTGGAAAATCGCGGGTTCAACGTGACCACCGCGGCCGACGGACGCGAGGCCCTGTCCCTGCTGACGCAGGCGCCGGAACGCTTCGATCTCGTCATCAGCGACCAGATCATGCCCCGCCTCACCGGCGTCGGGATGACGCGGCAGCTGCGGGAGCGCGGCATACTTACTCCCGTGCTGCTGTGCACCGGTTTCAGCGAGGGCATCAGCGAGACCCAGGCCCGGGAGGCAGGGGTTGAGTCGATTCTGAGAAAGCCACTGGAACCTGCTGAATTATTCGGCGAAATTAACGATTTGACTGAAGGACTGAAGGACTGAAGGCGGGATTGTGGAAGTCGGCGAGTTGTCGCGAAATTTTGGGACCGCCAGGCGGAGAAGTTTCACGAGGGCTGCGGTGGTGCCCCGTCTGTCAGTCCACATTGCACAGTCCTCAGTTGGGACTGCCCCCGCAGGGGCAGCCCCATCGTCGTCCCTTAAAGAATCGGCGCCAGCGCCTCGCCAATCCGCTGCATCTGCGCATCGGTGGTGAGACGTCCGATCACCCCCTGAAAACGCGGGTCGGTAACGCCGGAGACGATGTACTGCCAGCGGTAGGCCTTGAGCACGCCATCCCGGATCGCCTGGGCCTCCTCGGCGGTGAAGGCACGGCCGGCGATAGCGACGAAGTAGTCGGCGTCCGCCCTGGACTGGGCCTGGAGGATACCGTCAACCGCTCCGACGAGAGCAATGAGATCGTCCACGGCCCTGTCGCGCTCCTCCGCCGTCAGACGGTCGTGCTCTCGCTGCCACTCGATCTCGTCCAGAATCGCGTGCTGGGACTCCTCGCGCCAGTGGTAGAGGAACACGTCCTTGTACAGATCCGAAAGCGCCTCGTCCGGCTCAATGCTCTGGCGATAGTGGGCCTGGGTGAAGAGCTCGATATGGCAGGTCAGCCCCAGCACCGCCCAGGTGGACTTGCTCAGGACGGCCTGCGCCACGGCGTCGGGGTCCGCCGTCTGGACGTAGCCCTCCGGCATTCCGTCGGCGATCATGGCCTCGATGCGCCGGAACATTTCCTGATGCTTGATCTCCTCGTCGCTGAAACGCACCAGCGCCTCCAGGGCCTTCTGGTTGCCCAGCCAGTGATCCCGGCTCACCTCCAGCACCTTGGCGTTGATGAACCGCTCCACCAGACCGAAGATGTACGCGTAGGTGCGCCCCTGGACCTGGCTCAACAGGCGCTTTTCCCCATCCGAAAGGAATTCCAGCTCATTGACGCGGGACAGCCCGTCGGGCAGGAACTTCCGGCTG
>JASFMS010000002.1:0-15731 GCA_050117435.1 Ectothiorhodospiraceae bacterium
ATCAGGTGAGCTTTCTCAGCTACCAGTACCCGTCCAGCCTTCCGGAAGGTGTCCAGAACCGCATGAAGGGTTACACCGAGACCGTTCTCAACCACATAGGGCTCGATCATACGCCGTTCAATATCGAGTTTTTCTGGGATCCGGCCACCGACAAGATCTGGCTGCTGGAGATCAACCCGCGGATTTCCAAATCCCACTGCCCCATCTTCCAGATTGCCACCGGGGCGTCGCATCACGAGGTGGCCATCGATATCGCCCTGGGCAGGCGTCCCGATTTCCCCCGAAACGAAGGCCGTTATCCCATGGCCGCGAAGTTCATGCCCCGTGTATACGGCGATGCGGTCGTAACCCGGGTCCCGTCGGAGGACGAGATCGCCGCGATCAAACGATCCTATCCTGAACTGGAGGTGCATCCAGCCGTGGAGGAAGGCACGCAGCTATCGGACCTCCGTGGCCAGGACAGCTACAGCTACGAAATCGCCGACCTTTTCATCGGCGCCGCCGACGAAACCGAACTGCACCAGAAGTTTCAGGAGATAATGAAACAGCTGGATTTCCAGTTCTCCGAGGTCGTCCCCACGAATTACGCTTATGCATGAGGCGGCACAGGGTTGCGCCGGGATTGCCTGCCGGGGCCGTTGCGATACTCGGGCTCGAGAATGGACATGATGTGCATGGAGGAGTAGCGGTCACCATGGCGAACGCATTCCCGCGCCACCCCCTCGGTGACGAAGCCCAGCTTCCGATAGAGCGCCGTGGCGCGGCGGTTTTCCACCGCCACGAAAAGCCAGAGGCGGTGAAAATGAAGCACGTCGAAGCAGTAGCGCGCCAAAAGCACGACGGCGGCCCGGCCGTGACCCCGGCCCTTGCTGACTATGACGATGCGGCGCAGGAGCAGGCTGTGATTGGGATCGTCCGCGTCCTCCAGCACGGCGTAGCCGATGGGCTCCCCGCGGGATTCGACGATCCAGTGGAGACTGTCACTGCTGCGAATCGCCTGCCGGTGCCGGGCGCGGCTCCACTGCTCCACGAACCCGGCGTTGTCCGGGTGCGATTCCGCGGCGAGAACGAAGTCGCAGTCCTCCTCGCGGGTTGGCCTGAGCGCGGTTTGACCGTAGACGACCCGCGGCTGCGGGAGCGGCACGGGATCCATGTCGGTTTCGCTCATTCCGGCAGAATACCATTGCAGCAGGACCCGCGGCCGCTTGCGGAAGGACCCCTGCCGTGAAGCGGAAATGCGCTCGCGTGTACAAGTCCGCCTATCGTCCACCCGCTTTTCTGGTGGACGACGTGGAACTCTCTTTCGAGCTGGATGCGGACGACACCATCGTTGAAAGCCGCCTGAATGTCCGCCGCAACCCCGCGGCGCCCGAAGACTCGCCCCTGCGACTCGACGGCGTCGGACTGGAGCTGAGGGCGTTGTACCTGAACGGTCGCTCGCTGGGGGACGGCGAGTACGACGTGGATGCCGACGGGCTTGCCATCGCGGAGGTCCCCGAACGCTTTGTCCTGGCCACGGATGTCGTCATCCATCCCGCGCGCAACACCGCCCTGCTCGGCCTGTACCGCGCCGGCGACCTGCTGTGCACCCAGTGTGAACCCGAAGCATTCCGGCGCATCACCTTTTTCCCCGACCGCCCCGACGTGCTCTCGCGCTTCCGGGTGACGCTGACCGCCGACGCCGCCCGCTACCCCATTCTGCTTTCCAATGGCAACCCGGTGGCCACAGAGACGCTGGATGGCGGGCGGCATCGCGTGACCTGGGAGGACCCGTTCCCGAAGCCCAGCTACCTCTTCGCCCTGGTCGCGGGAGACCTGGAACGGGTGAGCGACAGCTTCACTACGGCGTCCGGTCGGCGGGTGGCGATCAACCTCCACGTCCGTCGTCGCGATACCGGCCGTTGCGGCCATGCGCTTGATTCCCTGCGTCGCGCCATGGCCTGGGACGAAGCGCGATACGGTCGCGAGTACGACCTGACGGCGTTCAACATGCTCGCCGTCAGCGAATACACGATGGGCGCCATGGAGAACAAGGGGCTCAATATCTTCAACGACCGCCGCGTGCTCGCCGATCCGGACACCGGTACCGACCGGGATCATCGCGACGTCGAGGCCCTGGTGGCCCACGAGTACTTCCACAACTGGACCGGCAACCGCGTCACCTGTCGCGACTGGTTTCAGCTGGCACTGAAGGAGGGCTTCACGGTTTTCCGCGAACAGCAGTTCGTGGCCGATCAGGGCTGGAGGGACGTGCGTCGCATCGAGGACGCGCGGCTGATTCGGACCCGCCAGTTCGCGGAGGACGCCGGGCCGCTGGCACACCCGGTGCGCCCGGAATCCTACGAGGACATCGAGATCTTCTACACCGACACGGTCTACAGCAAGGGCGCCGAAATCGTCCGGATGCTCGCCCTGCTCCTGGGCACCGAACGTTTTCGCGCGGGGACCGACCTGTTCTTCGAGCGGCACGACGGCGAGGCCGTGAGGGTAGAGGATTTCATCCGCTGCATGGAGAGAGTGTCGGGCCGGGACTTCTCCGGCTTCATGCAGTGGTACGACCATGCGGGAACTCCGATGCTGGACGTCACCGCCAATTACGACGCCGTCTCCGCGGTGTACACCTTGGCGATCCGCCAGCGCCCGCTGCCCGGCACAGCCTCGAGCCCCGCCCCGCCGCTGCACATCCCCCTCGCTGTCGGACTTGTGGATAAGGCCGGTCGCTCGGTGCCGCTACAGCTCGACGGTGAGCCGGCCATAGCGGCGGCGACCCGCGTCCTCGAAGTCACCGACACGCAGGCACGATTCCGCTTCGTCAACGTGCCCTCGCCGCCCATCCCGTCCCTGCTTCGCGGCTTCTCCGCGCCGGTGAAGGTTCTCTTCCCCTACAGCACCGGTCAACTGGCCACTCTTGCAGTCCACGATCCCGATCCAGTAGCGCGCTGGGACGCCGTTCAGCGTCTCTTCGATCGGGCCGTCGACGGCGCGCTGGCGGCGATGGCAGGCAACCGGGAAACCGGACCGGATACGGCCGACCTGGAGGGCGTGTTTCGGGCGATGCTGCAGCGTGACATCAACAATCCCGGGCTTCTGGCGGAACTCCTCCGGCTGCCATCCGACGCTGACCTGCTGCTGCAACGCGACGGCATAGACGTGGACGCTCTGATCGATGCGCGCCGGAAAGTCGCGCGGGCACTGGCGGTCGCGCTGGGCAGCCCGTTGCGGGAGACCCACAACGGCTGCCGCAGTGCCCCGGGGACGCAGTACCGGCCAACCCCGGCGGACTGTGGCCGACGCTCGCTGCGCAACGTCTGCCTCCAATACCTGATGGCCGCGGGCGGCGAGGACGCCCTCGCCCGCTGTATCGCACAGTGCCACGACGACCCGACGCTCACCGAAACGCTCGCTGCGCTGGGCCTGCTCTGCGACACCGCCACACCCGAGCGCGACCGCGCCCTTACCGCTTTCCACCGCCGCTGGGCGGACGAGCCGGCGATGGTGGACAAATGGTTCGCCGTACAAGCGCGCTCAACACACGCCGGCACCGTCGAACGACTGCGAGAACTGACCCGCGATCCCGCCTTCTCCCGGGACCAGCCGAACCGGGTGCGCAGTCTGGTGGAAGTCTTCGCCATGGAGAATCCCTCCCAGTTCCACCGGTCGGACGGGGCCGGATACCGGTTCCTCGCCGATCAGGTACTCGCCCTGGATTCGCTGAATCCGTCTCTCGCCGCCGTTCTGTTGCGGAATCTTGGTGACTGGCGTCGTCGTGACCGCCGTCGCGCAGACCTGATGCGGTCCGAACTGGAGCGGGTCGCCGCCGAACCCGCCCTGTCCGTCGGAACACGGGAGGTCGCCGCTGCGTGCCTATAGGGTGGCGCTGATCGAATCCCGGAATCACGCTTGTTCTGATCGACCATTGGCGCCGACACTCGGCTGGCCACAGCGCTATGCATACAAACGGAGGCGTCATGTCGCACTGTCCGGCACCCAAGGGCCGAGTTCGGGAACCAGTGGTCAGTCCCCGAGTTCGACCCATGCAGTAGACTGACCATAGCGCACGCCGCAACTGGAGACCCCTCTGTCATGGCACGACGCACCTCCTATCTCGATTACGACCACATCCGTGAACGCCTCGTCTCCCTGATTCGCGTTCCCTCGATCACCGGAGAAGAAGACGCGGCGGTTGCCCAGATCGCGAACTGGCTGCAGAACCTGGATGCGGAAATCGACTACTGGAATGACGGTATCGCCGCTCTCCAGCGCGACCCACGCTATCCCGGCCATGAAGTGGAGCGCGCCTGGGCCCCCGTCGTGGTCGGCGTGCTGCGCGGCGAGCAACCGGGACCCTCGATTCTGCTCACCGGCCACGTGGACGTGGTCCCGCCGGGGGACTACAGCCGCTGGCGTGACGAACCATTCTCCGGCGTATCCCGCGGCGACCGGATCTTCGGCTGCGGCGCCAGCGACATGAAGTCCGGTCTGGTCGCCGCCATGGCCGCCTTCGAGGCCTTCGCCGTGAGCGGCCGCAACTTCCCCGGCCGCATCATCTTCGCGGCGGTTCCGGCGGAAGAAGACAGCGGGCTGGGAACCCTTGCCGCCATCCGCGGCGGCTGGGATGCGGATGTCGCCATCATCCCCGAGCCGACCACCGGGGCGGACGGCATACCGGAGTTGGTCATCGCACATGCCGGCGCCATGTCGCTGAAAATACAGGTCCCCGGGAAATCGGCACACGCAAGCAAGCGCCTGCAGGGGGAAAGCGCGCTGGACCACTTTCTTACCATCTACGAGGCCATGCGCGAGGATGAGCGGCGCATTAACGAGCGGGAAACCCACCCCCTCATGAAAGTGCATTCCCTGCCCTACGCCACGAACGTCGGCACGATCCACGGCGGGTTGTGGTCCTCCAGCGTCATGGACTCACTGGAAGTGCAGGTCCGCGTCGGCGTCGCGCTGGACGAAACCATCGAGCAGGCGGAAGCCCGCTTCCGCAATGCCATCATGGAGCATATCGCCGAAGACGCCTGGCTGAGCGAGAATCCACCCGTGATACGCCGCCTTGCCTCCGGGTTCGGGTCCGCAGAGACCCGCCGTGACCACCCGCTGGTACAGGCACTCGGAGAGGCGGCGGAGGAGGAATTCCGGAAATCCCCGAATGTCGCCGCGGCGCCATACGGCTGCGACATGTCCGGGTGGGTGCGGCTCGCGAACATCCCCACGGTGATCTACGGTCCGGGGGAAATCGATTTGGCTCACGCACCCAATGAATCCGTGTCCCTGGAGACCACGTACAAAGTGGCCCGAACGCTTGTGAAGACCACGGAACGGCTGCTGGAGGTCGACCTGGACGCTCTGAGACTGGACTCCCAGGCTACCGAAGCGGCTCAGGGCGGTTCCGAATGAAGGTCATCGAATCCTTTCCCCGGAAGATTCGGGTGATCGAGAACGTCTGGATCCCCATGTCCGATGGGGTTCGTCTGGCGGCGCGAATCTGGCTGCCCGCCGACGCCGAAGACCGTCCCGTACCCGCGATTCTCGAATACATGCCCTACCGCAAACGGGACTTCACCCGTCTCCGGGACGAACCCCTGCACAGCTATTTCGCCGGGCACGGCTACGCGGGCGTGCGTCTCGATGTCCGCGGCACCGGGGAGTCGGAGGGGATTCTCCGCGACGAGTACCTGGAGCAGGAGCAGGACGACGCCGTGGACGCCATCGACTGGCTGACCCGGCAGCCGTGGTGCGACGGCAACGTCGGCATGATGGGCTTGTCCTGGAGCGGCTTCAACTCGCTTCAGGTGGCGGCACGCCGCCCGCCGGCCCTGAAGGCGATCATCACCATGTGCTCCACCGACGACCGCTACGCCGACGACGCTCACTACAAGGGCGGGTGTCTCCTCAACGAAAACCTGATGTGGGGCTCCGCGTTCTTCTCCCTCAACGCCTGCCCGCCGGACCCGGAGCTGGTGGGCGAGCGCTGGCGCGAGCAATGGCTAGCGCGCCTGGAGCACAACCGGCTGTTTCCCGCCCTGTGGATGCGACATCCCCACCGGGACGACTACTGGAAACACGGTTCGGTCTGCGAGGACTACAGCGCCATCGAATGCGCGGTGTACGCCGTCGGCGGCTGGGCGGACGGCTACGTCAACGCGATACCGCGCCTCATGCAGGGGCTGACCGCGCCGAAGAAGGCGCTGATCGGGCCCTGGCCCCACGCTTTTCCTCACGCCGCGATGCCCGGTCCGCGCATCGGTTTCTTCCAGGAGGCGGTGCGCTGGTGGGACTACTGGCTGAAGGGCCGGGACAACGGCATCATGGACGAGCCGCCCATTCGCGCCTGGATCGAGGACTGGATCGTTCCCGCCCCCTACCATGACGAGCGCCCCGGCCGCTGGGTGGCGGAGGACGTCTGGCCGTCGCCGCGCATTCAGCCGCGTCGCTGGTTTCTCAACGTCATGTCCCTCGGTGAGCGCCCGGACCCGGGGGACGCCATGCGCGTGCGTTCGCCTCAGACCACGGGACTTCGCGGCGGCGATTTCTACGGTTTCGGCGCCGACGGCGACGCGCCGCTGGACCAGCGCGCCGACGACGGCAAGTCGCTGGTATTCGACTCGGACCCGCTGGAGAAGGATCTTGATATTCTCGGGGCGCCGGTGGTTACCCTGGACATCGCTGTGGACCGGCCGGTGGCGAATGTGATCGTGCGCCTCAACGATGTGGCACCCGATGGGGCTTCCGGGCGGGTCAGCTACGGCGCACTGAATCTCACCCACCGTGACAGCCATGAGAATCCCGAGCCGCTGGAGCCCGGCAAACGCTACCGCGTGAGGCTGCAACTCAACGACATCGGGTACACTTTCCGCGCCGGGCACACCCTGAGGCTCGCGGTTTCCTCCACGTACTGGCCCATGCTGTGGCCCTCTCCGGAGCCGGTGGAGCTCACGATCCACACCGGCTCCAGCGAGTTGGAGCTGCCGGTACGGCCTCCTTGCCGGGAAGATGCGGAACTCGAGCCTTTCCAGCCTCCCGAACGCGGTCCGGAACCGGATTATGCGGCATTGGAAATGGCCCCGGCACAGCGCCTCATCGAGCTGGACCTGACCACTGACGAAACGGTCTACACCACCTTTGGTGACGGCGGCGACTTCGGTGGCGCGGCGCTCACCCGAATAGAGGACATCGACCTGACCGTGGGCTACACCATGCGCAAGGTCATGCGAATACACGAGCACAACCCCCTGAGCGCAAAGGCCCACACGGAGCAGAAAACCATCATGCGTCGCGGCGACTGGTCCGTGCGCCTGGAATGCCGGGTGGCCGTGAGCTGCGACGCCGAGCGATTCCGCATCCAGGCGACGCTGGAGGCCTACGAAAGCGGAGAACGCATCTTTGCGCGCGAATGGGACGAACACATCCCGCGCCGGCTCCTGTAGCCCCGGCCGCGATTCGCGCTACGGCAGGCCGTGCCGTGCGCAGGCCGTGTCAACGATCATGGCGAGAAACTCGGCATAGCTGTATCCGGCCCACTCCGCCATCATCGCCATCTTGCCATCGTGGCTCCACGTCGGATTGAAATTGGCGTCGATCAGCCGCGGCACACCGTCACCACCGGCGCGGAAATCGATACGCGCATAATCCCTCAGGCCCAGTCGCTCGAACAGGAACGTCGCATGCTCGACCATCTGGGCGTGCACTTCGGGCGCCAGTTCGGCTCGCCGGAAGCGCAGCGCTTTCCAGTAGGGGGACGCCGGGTCGACTTTCGAGCCGTACGACAGGATCGGCGGCAGATCCGTCGGAAGACCGCTGTAGTCGACTTCCAGGACGGGCAGAACGGTGAACCCGGTTGCGGGATTGCCTACAAGGCCCAGCGTGTACTCCGGGCCGTCGAGAAAATCCTGAATCAGGGCCCGGGGACGTTCCACATCCCTCGCCAGCCGACGCAGGTAGGCGTCCGCCTCAACGGCGTTGTGGACGACGCAGTCGGGGGTAACGCCAATGCTGCCGCAGCCGGCATTGGGCTTGATCATGGCGGGATAGAGTTCCGGCAGTACCAGTGGATCGGAGCGGAGATCCACCAGCATCTCGTTCGGCACGGGAATGCCGTGGGCCATGGCCAGGTGGCGCACCAGCGCCTTGTCGCTGCAGATCCCCATGCAGGTCGCAGACGCGCCCGTGTAGGGGATGTCCAGAAGCTCAAGCAGGGGCGGCACGTTGATTTCGTTACGCAACCGGTTGCGGAAACCGGTATCGCAGAAATTCAGCGCCAGGTCGGGGGGGCGCCGCCGCAGATCGTCGATCAGCCGGTCGTGGTCGTCGAAGACCTGAATGTCGTAACCGCCCAGAGTGCGCAGAGCCTCCGCCGCGCGCTGCACCGCCTCCAGTTCTTCGCCGGCGAAACGACCGTCCACGCCGTACTCGTACGGTAGCCTGGGGTCACCCGTCAGGACCCCGAGTCCGAGCTTTGCGGCTGATCCCATGGGCCGTACCTCCGAGGTGCGAAGCCGGCGGCGGCACGTTCGCCCCGGGCCGCCGCTGCGCCGTTTACCGTCTCAGGACGAAGCGTCGAAACGCGCCTTCTGCTCCGGAGTGGCTTCCTTCTGGTAACGCTCCTTCCACTGCGCGTACGGCATGCCGTACACGATCTCCCTGGCCTGTTCGTAGTCCAATTCCACGCCCCGGTCGTCCGCCGCGGCGAGATACCATTTCGACAGGCAGTTGCGGCAGAAACCGGCCAGATTCATGAGATCGATGTTCTGAACGTCCGTGCGCTCCCGCAGATGGGCGACCAGACGACGAAACGCCGCCGCTTCCAGTTCCGTTCGTGTGTTGTCGTCCATAATCCGACCTCCCGAACACCGGCACCCGCTGACGGAGTGCCGCGTATGCGTTGCCCACGCCCGGTCAGTGCCGGACGCCGGTCCTCTCAGGAATACAGACTACGACCGTTTGGGGTCCCACGACCACCCGTCGACCCACGTCCCCCCATCCTGGCCTTGAGCGTCGGCGCCGCTTTGTGTCGTGGTGGCTTGCGCGCCGATGCGCGCGCCGTACAATCCCGGCTTCGGCAACCATGGATACATCAATGCTCGACACCGATCAGGCGCAAGTCGTCGCACACGAGGAAGGCCCCGCGGTGGTGCTGGCCGGGGCCGGGTCCGGCAAGACACGGTGCACCACCGAAAGGGCCCTGCGCCGGCTTACCGAGTCCGGCGTACCCAGCGAATCCATGGTCCTCCTCACCTTCACCAACAAGGCTGCCGGCGAGATGCGGGAGCGTCTCGGCGCCCGCCTGCCCACGGGGCATCGACTGCCGTGGATCGGGACCTTCCACAGCTTCGGCAATCAACTCCTGCGCCGCCACGGCGAGCGCATCGGCGTGCCTCGCAATGCAACGCTCATGGATGCCGAGGACGCCTACCGCATGCTTGATGCCCTGCTGGCATCGCCCTTCGCCAATCGGGATCTCCGATTGAAGGCCAGCCGCATCCACGAACAGGCCAACGCCAATGGCCTGGACGCCACGGATCCCGCCGATCTCGCGCAAATAAAGGCGTACTGCGACGGAGCCGGGTTCGGACCCGTTGCAGCTGCACGTTTCCTCGAAGCGTTGCGGCGCTACGAGCGTGAGAAGCGCCGAGCCGGTGTCATGGACTTCTCCGACCTGATCCTTCTTCCGGTCCGGCTGCTTCGCCAGGACGAGGAGCTGCGCGCGCGGCTGATCGGCGAACTGCGGGACATTACAGTCGACGAGGCCCAGGATACCGACGGCGCGCAATTCCGACTGCTACGCTACCTGGTTCCGGAACAGCGAACGGTCCTTCTGGTGGGCGACGACGACCAGGCCATCTACGAGTGGCGCCACGCACGTCCCGAGAACCTGAAGGACTTCATCGACACCTACGACGCCCGCATCTACCGCCTGGAACGCAACTACCGCTCCACCCCGGCTATCGTGAGCGGCGGCGCGGCGCTGGTACGACACAACGACAACCGGCTGGAGAAGAATCCCTACGCCGTGCGCGCAGCCCCGGAACGGGACACGGTGACGCTCAATCAGTACCACAACGCCGAAGCCATGGCGGAAGGCGTTGCGGAAGCCCTGGAGAACACGATCCGGGCCGGCACCAGCGCGGCGGACATCGCCGTGCTGTATCGGAAGAATCGCCTGTCGCGGACCGTGGAAACCGCCCTCCTGCGCCGCGGCCTGCCCTATCGCATCAAGGCCGGCACGGATCTGCTGGGCTACGCCGACGTCCGAATGATGCTTGCGGCCGGCCGGCTCGCCGCCAATCAACGCGACATTCGCGCGCTTTCCCGGCTGGCGGAGCTCGTCCCCGGCCTCGGCGCCAAGGGTGTCGGCCGCCTGCTTGCGCTCGGCGACGAGCCGCTGCGCAACGCCAACCACCTGGCCCCGAAAACCGCCCGTGCCGTGGATGAACTGGCCGAGTCCCTGCAATCCCTTTACCGAACGGGGCCCACGGGACTGTTCGACTGGTGCCGGCAGACGCCCCTGTTCAGCAACTGGCTCGCGCGGCGGGCACAGTCACGGCTGCGGGGTTCCGCCTCGAACACCAGCGCAACGGAAGGTCTGCAACAGGCGATGCGCCCGGCCCTGGCTCGAATGGGTGCGATTCAGCGGGCCATGACCCGTCGGCTCGAACCACTGTCCGCCGACGCCGGTGCTGATCAGCGCTGGGCGACGGCCCTGGAGGTCGTAGCCGCCGGCTCGGAGGACGCGGACGGGGATACCCCGCGCATCACGCTGTGCACCGTCCACGCAGCAAAGGGCCTGGAGTGGCCGCTGGTCCACCTTTTCGGCTTTTCCGAAGGACTGATGCCCATGGCCCGGGACGGCGAAATCGGCAACCTCGCCGAGGAGCGGCGGCTGGCCTACGTGGCGCTCACGCGTGCCTGCAACAACGTGGTTCTACACCACGCCGACCGCCTCGACCTCGGAACGGGTGACGGCGCCGAAGCCCTGGAGGTTTCCCGGTTTCTGGACGAAATTCGTCGGGGACACAACGTGGAATGGATGGACCGACGGCCGGGGGCGGCGAGTCCCGCAGACACCGAGGGCAAGGACAGCCCGCGGGACTGGCTTTCCGAAATGCGCAAGGCGCTGACGTAGAAACGACAAGGGCCGGACGTCAACGCCCGGCCCGCGCGCGGGGCTTCCGCCGTGGAACGGTTGCCCGGATCTACTTCTGGGCGCTCTGCTGCGGTGCCGTGGCCGCTGCGTTATGAGCCTCCACAGCCCCCGAGACGCCAACCCAGACCACCTGTGCGAACAGCAGGGCGCAGCCCAGGATAACGGCCTTTCCCATCAGTCGCTCAATACGGGAGGGTTTTTCCATTGCCGCTACCTCCGGCAGTCGTTCGCGTCTCGGTAACTGTCCGGGCCGCCGGTATTTTCCCGGGCCCTCATTAATCATGAGCGAAGGTTACTCGCCCTCTTGTTGCGCCGCAGTATCAGTTGCGCCTCGAACTTTCTCCTGAACGACGCCCGATGCAACAGAAAAGACCTGGCGCCACGGGAAAGGACTCCACCGATTACCTATTCTTACCGGCGGAGCCCAAACCTGACCGCAGCGGGAGTGAAGCATCATGGTGCCGGACAGTCCCAATCATCTCATCGCCTCGATTCATGCCGCCTTCGAGCGCGACCCCCGCATGAACGTTCACGCCTGTCCCGTCGAATTGCGGCTGGTGGACGGCGTCCTCCAGCTTTCCGGACGCATGGACACCATCGCAGCCAAAAGACTCGCCGGGCAGGCCGCCCGCCGAATTGCAGGGAGTGAGCTACGCGTGGACGACGGCCTCAGAGTCGCGGCCGAGGCGACGGAGGACGCCGCGCTGCGGGACGAAATCGTGAACGCGCTCACCCGCGAGTCCGCATTTCGCGATTACACCCTGGTAACACTGGTGGGAGACCGCGTGGAGACGGTTCATGACGCGGGCGCCGACGCTTATTCCATCAACATCGACATCCATGACGGCACGGTTCGACTGTCCGGCCAGGTAGGCAGCCTCAGTCATCAACGCCTGGCGGAGGTGTTGACCTGGTGGACCTCCGGCTGCGAAAGCGTCGAAAACCGGCTGGAGATCAGCCCGCCGGAGCAGGACAACGACGACGAAATCACCGACGCCGTGTGCATGGTGCTCGAGAAGGACCCCCTGGTGCATCCGGGTCAGCTGCACGTTACCACCGCCAATGCCGTGGTGACGCTGGAAGGCTCGGTGGCCAGCGACGAAGAACGCCGCCTCGCGGTCCTGGACACGTGGTATGTCCCAGGCGTGGTGGAAGTACTGGATCAAATCGGCGTGCGCTAGGCCCCGGTTATGTTCACGCCGCCGGCCCCGCCGTCCAGCCACTGGCCCGCGAAGATCTCCGGGGCGCAGGGTCGACCGAAGTAGAAGCCCTGAACGGCGTCGCAGCGCTGCTGCCGGAGAAAACGGTACTGATCGGCGTCCTCGACACCCTCGGCAACCACGGACAGGCCGAGTCCATGCCCCATGCTGATCGCGGCCTGTACCAGCGCGCGGTCGTCCGGATCGTGGCTGACGTCCCGTATGAAGGAACCGTCCACCTTCAGGGTGTGGAACGGGAAGCTTTTCAGGTAGCTCAATGACGAATAGCCGGTGCCGAAATCGTCCATGGCCAGCTGAACGCCCATGTCGTCCAGTTGATCCAGCGTCCGACGGACCTCCGGGGGATTGCGGATCAGGAGGCCTTCGGTTATCTCGATCTGCAGGCGCCCGGCCTCCAGCCCCGTCTCCTCCAACACTTCCCGGATGATGGAGAGCAGCCCCCCGCTACGGAACTGCCGCGGCGATACATTGACTGCGACATAGAGCGCGCGTCCGCCGCTGCTCCAGCGCTGGATCTGACGGCACGCCTCACGCAGCACCCATTCCCCGATTTCCACGATCAGCCCCGTCTGCTCGGCCACGGGCACGAACTGATCCGGCGGCACCAGCCCGTAGGCCTCACTCTCCCACCGCAACAGTGCCTCGGCTCCGATAACGTCGCCGGTCGCCGTGTCGATCAGAGGCTGATAGACAAGGCGCATTTCGCGGCGTTCGAGCGCTCCGCGCAGGTGACGCTCCATTTCCAGGCGCTGGACCGTGTAGTCACTGAATCGGGAATTGTGAAAGCGATAGGTATTACGACCCGCGTCCTTCGCCTGATAGAGCGCAAGATCCGCGTTCTTCAGCAATGCGCCTGCGTCGAGGCCGTCGTCGGGGCATACGGCCAGTCCGATACTGGGCGAGATGACGAATTCGTTGCCTGCAAGCGTGAACGGCGGCGCGAAGGCCTCCAGTATTTGCCGGGCGACCGCCTCCGCATCGTCGAGTTCGCTCAGATCGCTCATGATCACGAGGAATTCGTCGCCGCCATGGCGGGCGACGGTATCCTGCGCCCGCACGGCACCGGCGAGTCGCCGACCGGCTTCAAGCAACAGCGTGTCCCCGGTTTCGTGCCCCAGGGTATCGTTGACCTTCTTGAAATCGTCCAGATCGATAAACAGCAGCGCCGTTCTGTCGCCCTGCCGCCGACTCCGGGCAACCGCGCCCCGCAAGCGCTCCAGCGCCAGCACCCGGTTCGGCAGGCCGGTGAGGTCGTCGTAATGCGCCTGGTAGAGGACCTTTTCCTCCTGGGCTTTGCGTTCGGTGATGTCTTCGCGTATGGCCAGGTAATGGCCAACGCCCCCGGAGGCATCCAGCACCGGAGACACGTGAACCCGCTCCCAGAGCGTCGTCCCGTCTCGCCTCCGACTCTCGAATTCGCCGCTCCATTCACCGCCTTCGCGAATGCGCGAAAAAAGCTCCTTGCCCCCGTCACTCATCGCATGGGAATGCAGCAACCAGGGCCGCCTGCCGACGATTTCGCGACGGCCGTAACCGCTGTTCTGAATGAAGGCCTCGTTGACGTACTCGACGATACCGTTGCTGTCCGTGACCATCACGCCCACCGGGCTCTGTTCCACGGCCTGGGACAGCAGACGCAACTGTTGTTCGGCGCGTCGGCGCTCGTCGATCTCGCGTTTCAGCTTTTCGGTGGACTCGTAGAGCTCGCGAGTGCGGGCCTGAACCCGGCTTTCCAGCTCCTCCTGGGCTGCGCGCAGGGCCCGCTCTCGGGCAACGATCTTCTGCTGCATGACGTTGAACACGCGCGCAAGATCCGAGAGCTCGTCGCTGCCTTCGACATGAATGGGCCGATTCACGTAGCCGTCGGCAACCCGTGCGGCCGCATCCCTGACGGACGAGACGCGGCCGCTCAGCCGACGTGAGAAGACGACCACCCAGGATCCCACCAGCAACAGCCCCGCCACCGACGTGGCGATGAACAGCCGCCGGTTGGCGGAGTCCTGACGCCGGGAACTCCGGTAGGCCGCAACCGCGTCCTTTTCCTTCGTCGCGGCAATCTGTCTCAGGGTTCGTGAAACCGCCTTGAATCGGCCGGCCGCCTGGTAGGTGGAAATGTGGACCACGCGGTCCATTTTCATGGCGCCCGCCGCGTCGGCCATGCGCCGAAGGTCGGCCCGGTACAGCCGCCAATTCTCGCGAAGCACCTTCACCTGAGTGGCGTTTAGCTCGGTGACCCCGGAGACTAACCGGTCCAGTTCCTCGCCAAAGCGCTCGGACGCCTCCTGAATGAGCGCCAGCTGGCTGGTGACGGCAAAGTAGTCATCAAGCCTGGGCAGCTCGATTTCCAGCGTGTGTATCCGGTTTATCGAGGACTGCAGGTCGTTGGACAGGGCCAGCGGACGCACCTGATTCACCAGGATGCCTTCCAGGCGTTGGGAGGAGTGCGTCACCGTGTTGTCGGCAAGTGCGAGAAGGGCGACGACGAGCACCCCGACGCCCCCGAACCCCCAGAACAGCCGGGCGCGAAGCGTCGAGGGGCGGGTCCGGGCGAAGCCGGCCCGCAGTCGCCTTGTCGCCTTTAACCGCTTCATCGGCCGAGCGCTTCCGTTCCCTCCGGATAGGTTGACCGGAAGGCGCGCCAGTAGCGGATCTGCTGCTCCCGGCCGTGCCGCTCGGTGATCGCCTCCCAAGCCGCGGCCGTGCGCTGCATGGCCTCACGTGCGGTGATTTCACCTCGCCCCGCCCGCCACAGATTGTCGTTGAGTGCACCAATATATTCCGTGTCGCCGGGCAGACCGGTGCCGGCGGGCGTCGTGAACGGCAGTTCCTTCTCCACAGCCTCCAGCGCCGAGCTGGTATAGACGCGGCGTATGTGGTCATCGTGCAGGTGGTGGTAGCGGTACGGATCGGAAAACCCACCGGCCACGCCCACGGAGGCGGCGGAGTTGTCCGGGTCGGTCAACCACATGGCGAAGGCGAAGGCGAGGGCCTTGTGCGGACTGGACGTCGGCACCACGAGATTGTTCCCGTACATCAGTGTGGGCCGCCGCACCAGGCGCCCGTCCACGACGTGTCCCGGCATCGGGTAGACGCCGTATTTGCCGGCCACCTCGGATCCGGCCTTGTTGAAGAGTTTGGCGCCCGCCACGGTGATAACCGTGGAAAACGCCTTGCCGCGCATGAAGAACGGCAACGTGTAACTGTAGTCGTTGCCCTTTCCGAGGATGTCCGGCGGCGAATAGGGAATCGTCGCAAGATAACTGCGGGTCGCGGCGACACCCTCCGGTGAGTCGATCAGAGGGTGCATCTCCTCGTCGAACAGGTATCGGTCGGGCGCGGCGCGACAGAGGTACCGCGGCATC
>JASFMS010000003.1:0-15228 GCA_050117435.1 Ectothiorhodospiraceae bacterium
GACGTTCTCTGGCCGGATTTCGGTACCGAAGAGATGCGCGCCGCCCTGCGGTGGTTCGTGTCACGGGATCGGCGTTTCGGCATGACCTCGGAACAGGTGGGACGACAGGGTCGTGCTTAGGTATCGCGTCCTTACCGCTGTCCTTCTCGCGCCGCTCGTTCTCTGGATCGTCTGGTTGGCGCCGGAGGGCCTGCTACCCCCGGCCTTCGCGGCGGTTGCGCTGCTGGGTGCCTGGGAGTGGGCCCAATTCATGGGCCTTCGGCAGGCCGTGGCCCGGTTTGCGTACGTGGCGGTGATCGCCGCCGCAATCGCGGTTTCCTGGATATACCTCAGAGCGGGTTGGCCGTCGTTGCCGGTGATATTGTCGGCGGTGGCATG
This sequence comes from Ectothiorhodospiraceae bacterium, assembly GCA_050117435.1. GTDB lineage: Bacteria > Pseudomonadota > Gammaproteobacteria > Nitrococcales > Nitrococcaceae > JASFMS01. The sequence goes on from JASFMS010000003.1 coordinate 379, forward strand.
GTGGGTCTTCGTCTTCGTCTGGCTGTACCGTTTTTCAAAGCAACCAACCGCCGTGGAGCCGCCTCCCTGGGTGACCGCCGTTATCGGGCTGGTCACGCTGGTGCCGGCCTGGTTTGCGGTTGTTCAGATGCATCGCGTTGGCGGCGCCGAAGGAGCCTACTGGGTGACCCTGCTGCTCGTCCTCGTATGGGGGAGCGACGTCGCCGCCTATTTCTCCGGCAAAGCCTTTGGTCGGCACAAACTGGCACCCAGGCTCAGCCCCGGAAAAACGTGGGAGGGCGCCGCCGGTGGCATGATAATCGGGTTGCTGCTGGCGGGGGGATTTCACTGGGCGGCAAGTGCCGTCGGCATTGGGCCGGAACGCGTCAACTGGTATCTTCTGCTTCCTGTCGCCGCGGCGACCATTGTATTCGGCATCGTCGGAGACCTCTTCGAGAGCATGCTGAAGCGACGCTGTGGTGTGAAGGACAGCGGCGGAATTCTTCCGGGGCATGGCGGCATTCTGGACCGAATCGATGCGCTGGTGGCCGCCGCGCCAGTTCTTGCCATCGGTTTGCTGGCCGGGACATGACTTCCGCGTCACGCCACCCGACGCGCGACCTTCGCCGGAGACGGCATTCGGTGCCGGGGCGGTCCAGGGAAGTAGGAATTGACTCGTCGTTGCGGCACGCGCGCCGGTTTCGGAATTGTCCGATCTATCTCGAGGCTCGATGAGAGGCAGTTGGTCGCGTCCAAACCGAGTTGAGTACCCGGACGGTCTTTGCCGTCGAGCGTCCGTAGTGTGATCACAGTCGTTGGATCCAGGCAGGTCCGCATGCAGCAAGTCACAATACTCGGTTCCACCGGGTCCATCGGTACCAACACGCTGGACGTCGTCGCGCGTCACCCCGGGCGATTCAGGGTCTTTGCCCTTACCGCCAACCGAGACGTAGAGGGCCTGTACCGACAGACACTGCGCCATCGCCCGCGGCACGTTGCCATGGCGGACGGCGAAAGCGCGAATCGCCTGAGGCAACTGCTCGCCGATGGCGACGAGACGCCGAGGGTGATCGTTCACGACGGTCTGCAGGCAATTGCCGAGTTGGCGGGAGAACCGGAGTCCGACTGTGTCGTTGCCGGCATCGTCGGTAGTGCGGGCCTGGCCCCCACTCTTGCCGCGGCCCGGGCCGGCAAGCGCATACTGCTCGCCAATAAGGAGGCCCTTGTCGTCGCGGGCGCGCTGCTGATGGATGAGGTGGCTGCCAGCGGGGCCACATTGATTCCCGTTGACAGCGAGCACAACGCCGTTTTTCAGTGTCTCCCCCCGACGTACCGCGAGCACGGACTCGACGCGGTGGGGGTGCGGCGCATCCTGCTGACAGCGTCCGGCGGACCGTTCCGGACGCGCCCGGTTGCAGAGCTGCAGGGCGTAACGCCGGATGAAGCCTGTGCTCACCCGAATTGGGACATGGGGCGGAAGATTTCGGTGGATTCCGCCACCATGATCAACAAGGGACTGGAGCTGATCGAGGCGTGCTGGCTGTTCGCTACGGAACCCCGGCGGATTCAGGTTGTCATCCATCCACAGAGCATCGTGCACTCGCTGGTGGAATACGCCGACGGTTCGGTGCTGGCACAGCTCGGCAACCCGGATATGCGCACGCCCATCGCCCATGCCCTGGGAATGCCGGACAGAATAGAAGCGGGTGTCGAGCCGCTGGACCTTTTTCGAGTGGCCCGGCTGGATTTCGAAGAGCCGGACGCGGAGCGTTTCCCCTGCCTTGGACTGGCGAGGCGGGCCATGGAAACGGGCGGGACAGCACCGGCGATTTTGAACGCGGCCAATGAGGTCGCGGTGGATGCGTTTCTCTCCGGGGGGCTGGGATTCACGGCCATCGCGCCGGTCATCGAAGAGACGCTGAGCGCCCTGAGGGCGGATGACGCCGAGAGCATAGAGCAGCTCATGGCGGTGGACAGGCAGGCGCGGAGCCGGGCTTCGGAGATCGCGCACCGGCTGGTGCAGAGGTAGCATTGATGGGACTCGTAACCAACGTTCTGGCCTTTGTCGTCGCCATCGGCGTGCTTGTCACGGTGCACGAGTTCGGCCATTTCTGGGTGGCACGACGAGTCGGGGTGAAGGTGCTCCGATTCTCGATCGGCTTCGGGCGGCCTTTGTGGTCGCGGACGGCCAGGGACGGCACGGAGTATGTTATTGCCGCCATCCCGCTGGGCGGCTACGTCAAGATGCTCGATGAGCGCGAGGGGGATGTGCCTGACGGCGAACTTCAATCGGCGTTCAATCGCAAGCCACTGTGGGCGCGGAACGCCGTCGTTGCCGCCGGGCCGGTTTTCAACTTCATTTTCGCGGTGTTCGCCTTCTGGTTGATTTTCGTGGTCGGCACTACCGAGGCTCGTCCCGTGCTCGGCGGCGTGGTAGCGGGCAGTCCGGCTGCGGAAGCGGGCTTCCAGCGTGGTGACGAGTTGCTGAAGGTTGGGGGCGAATCGACGGATACCTGGGAAAGGGCGGCTATCGCCTTCATCGACCAGGGTACCGACGAGGGAACGCTGGCGGTGGTGGTGCGCACGGCCGATGGTGTGCAGAAGACCCGTCACCTGGACATGGGCACTGTTGGACTGCTCGGCGACGATCCGGATGTGTTCAGGGCCATCGGTTTCAAGTCCTGGATCGAAGGTCTTGAACCTGTTGTGGGCCGGGTTATGCCGAATAGCGCCGCATCGGACGCCGGGCTCGAGGCGGGCAGCGAGCTGACGGCGGCGGGCGGCGAACCGCTGAAGACGTGGCAGGATCTGGTGGACTACGTAAGGGACCGGCCAGGCGAGACGGTGACGTTCCGCGTACGACAGGGCGGCACGAGCCGCCAGGTTCCCGTTACTATCGGCAGCCGCGACACGGATGATGGAGCGGTAGGGGTGCTGGGCGTGTCGCCGGAGATCCCCGATTCGCTTTTTCGCGAGATCCGCTACGGGCCGCTGGCCGCCGTGCCGCACTCGGTGGGCATGACCTGGGAGATGAGCGCGCTCACCGTGAAGCTCATCGGCAAGATGATCGTGGGCGACGCGTCGGTGAAGAACCTCAGCGGGCCGGTGAACATCGCCCAGCAGGCGGGTATGTCCGCGAGTCTCGGGCTTGCGCCCTTTCTGCGTTTCCTGGCCATAGTGAGCATCAGTCTCGGGGTGCTCAATCTGCTGCCGGTTCCCGTTCTCGACGGTGGACACCTGCTCTACAACGGCATCGAGTGGGTTCGGGGCAGGCCGCTTTCCGAGTATGCCCAGGGAGTGGGTCAGCAGATCGGCATTGCCCTGCTGGTGATGCTGATGGCGGTGGCCTTCTACAACGACTTGATCAGGCTGTTCGGGCCACGCTGACCATGTTCCTATTGGGGGGTTGATGCGCAAGACACTTGCCGCACTGGTGCTGCTTTTATTCGTGCGATCCGTCGCCGCGATGGAGCCATTCACGGTTTCCGATATCCGCGTTGACGGTCTGCAGCGCATTTCGGCCGGTACGGTTTTCAACTACCTTCCGATCCAGGTGGGGGACCGGGTAGACGGTGGGAAGGTCGCCGACGCCATTCGGGCCCTCTACCGCACGGGGTTCTTTCAGGACGTGACCATCGAGCGCGATGACGATGTTCTCGTGGTGGATGTGGTGGAGCGTCCCGCCATTGCGCGAATCGAGCTTCACGGCAATGACGAGATCAGCAAGGACAACCTGCTTGACGGCTTGAAGAGCGTCGGCCTCACGGAGGGCCGTGTCTTCAACCGCTCCCTGCTCTCAAACGTGGAGCGCGAGCTGCAGCAGCAGTACTTTGCCCTGGGCTACTACGACGTGGCCATCGAGAGCACCATTTCGCCGCTGCCGCGAAACCGCGTCAGCGTGCGACTGGACATTACGGAAGGTGAGCCGGCGTCCATTACCGAGATCCAGTTCGTGGGTAACCAGGCGTTCGACGACGAGACCCTGTCCGACGAGTTCGAGTTGGGCCCCAGGGCCTGGTGGGCCATCTTCTCCAGTTCCGACAAGTACTCCCGGCAGAAGCTCTCCGCCGATCTGGAGTCGCTGCGTTCCTTCTACCTGAACCGCGGCTTCATCAATTTCTCCATTACCTCCACGCAGGTATCCATCAGCCCGGATCGACGCCGCATCCAGATCACCGTCAATGTTGCCGAGGGGGAGCAGTACCGGATCGGCGACCTGAAGCTGGCCGGCGACCTCATTGTTCCCGAGGACGATCTGCGAAAGCTGCTGGAGGTGAAGTCCGGACAGCTGTATTCGCGCGAGCAGGTCACCGAAAGCGCCAATGCCATCCGTGAGCGGCTGGGTGACAAGGGCTACGCCTTCGCCAACGTCAATCCGGTACCGAAGGTGGACGAAGACAAGCGCACCGTTGATCTGACCTTCTTCGTCGATCCTGCCTCTCGGGTATACGTGCGCCGAATCAACGTCAGCGGCAACGAACGTACCCGTGACGAGGTGGTGCGTCAGGAGATGCGCCAGACCGAGGGGGGGTGGCTGTCCACCGAGAAGGTCAAGGAGTCGAAAAAGCGCCTGGGCCGGCTCGGGTTCTTCGAAGAGGTCAATGTGGAAACGCCGCGCGTTCCCGGCACCGCCGACCAGGTGGACGTGAACGTGGACGTGAAGGAGCGTCTCTCGGGCAGCGTTCAGGCCGGCATCGGCTACGGCAACCAGCAGGGTGTTCTCCTGAACTTCGCCGTCCAGCAGGACAATCTCCTCGGTACAGGCGATCGCCTGAGCTTCACCGCCAACAACGACCGCGTGAACACGGTCTATCGGCTGTCCTACCTGGACCGGTTCTACACCCAGGAGGGCATTGACCGCCGCTACTCCCTGTCCTTCCGCGATACCGATGCCAACAACGCCAACCTCTCCGACTACGGTGTGCGCTCGTTCAAGGCCAGTTACGGCTACGAAATACCGCTGCGAGAGGAGCAGAATCTGGGCATCGATCTGGAATACGAGGACCTCTCGCTGGTGCTCGGGGACCAGCCGACACAGGTTCAGCAGGATTTCGTGGACCGGGAAGGCGACCGCAACCGGGTGCTGCGGCTGACGACCAGCTGGACCCGGGACTCCCGGAATCGGTCTATCTTCCCAACGGAGGGATCGCGACAGCAGTTGTCGGCGGAAAGCTCGATTCCGGGAACGGACCTTCAGTACTACCGGCTCAGTTTCAGCGACCGCTACTACCTGGGCCTGACGGACTGGTTGACCGCGGCGATGGAAGGTTCGCTCGCTTACGGTGACTCCTTCGGCGGCACCGAGCGCCTGCCGTTCTTCGAAAACTATTACGCCGGCGGCATTTCCACCGTTCGCGGTTTCCAGGCCAATTCGCTGGGGCCGCGGGACGAGAACGGTGACCCGACCGGTGGCAACTTTCGTGGACTGGGCACCTTTGAGCTTCGGGTGCCCCCGCCCGGCTACGAAGGCGGCAACATCCGGCTGAGCTGGTTCGTGGACACGGGCCAGGTCTGGAACACCTACGATCAGGAGGTGGATCTGGCCCAGCTGCGCTACTCCACGGGACTCGGCTTCATCTGGTTCTCCCCGGTGGGTCCATTGACAATGAGCGTGGCGGAACCGTTAAATGACGAGGCTGGCGACGACAGGCAGTTCTTCCAGTTCTCCCTGGGTTCGTTCTTCTGAGGCGTTTTCGCACAAGACGTACCGTCATGTTCACCAAAATTATTAAAACAATGCTGGTTGTCGTCGCGGCGGGTCTGTTGCTCGGCGGGACGGCAAGTGGGAAGGACCTGAAGATCGGGTTCGTCAACCCGGGTCGGGTGTCTTCCGAGGCACCGCAGGCGGAGGCGGCGCGGGCCAAGCTTGAACAGGAGTTCGAGCCGAGAGACAAGGAGCTCGTGGCGCTGCAGAAGGACCTCAGAAAGCTGGAGGATCAGCTCCAGCGCGACGGCGCGGTGATGGACGAGGCCAAGAAGCGTCGTCTGGAACGGGAAATCGTGACCCGGAAGCGGGAGATACGTCGTCGGCAGGACGAGTTCCGCGACGATTTCAACATGCGTCGCAACGAGGAGCTGAGCAATCTCCAGCGCCGCATTCTGAAGACCGTGAGCGAGGTCGCCCGGCAGGAGGGGTTCGATCTCGTCGTCAGCGACGGTGTGATCTACGCCAGCGAGCAGATCGATATCACGGACCGGATCATCGAACGCCTCCGCGACGAGTACAAGCGTAATCAGGGTGAAGACCAGTAGGGTCTTCCTTTTCCGGATGGGAGTGCGGCCGTGACCCAGCGAGAAGCGGAAGGCGCATCGCTAGAGTCCCTGGCGCGCGTTACCGGTGCGAAGCTGGTGGGGGAGGGTTCCCTGCGCATCCGTCAGGTTGCGCCGCTGGAGTCGGCGGAGCCGGGATGCATAGCATTTCTCGCCAACAGCCGGTATCGGCGGTACCTGAACAGCACCGCGGCTTCGGCCGTGATCGTGCGCGAGGAGGACGCTGCCGGCGCCGAGGTCGCGCTGCTCGTCACTCCGAACCCGTATCTGGCCTTTGCGCTGGTTGCCCAGTACCTCAACCCCGAGCCGAACCCCGAGCCGGGCGTGCACCCGTCGGCCCTGGTGCATCCCTCGGCGCATCTGGCCGAGGACGTATCGGTCGGTCCCCACGCCTCCATCGGTGCCGATGTCGAGGTGGCCGCGGGATGCAGCATCGGTGCGGGCGTAAGGCTGGCCGAACGGGTTCGCATCGGACCGGGGTCGCGCCTGCTTGCCAACGTATCCGTCTACGCCAACACCGTCATCGGCGCACGTGTAATCGTTCACTCCGGCGCCGTGCTGGGCGCGGACGGGTTCGGCTTTGCCAACGATGAGGGGCGCTGGGTCAAGCTGCCCCAGCTCGGGGGTGTTCGTATCGGCGACGATGTGGAGATCGGTGCCAACACCACCGTGGACCGCGGCGCGATGGGCGATACGGTCATCGAGGAAGGGGTGAAGATCGACAATCAGGTGCAGATCGCGCACAACGTGCGGATCGGCGCCCATACCGCCATTGCATCCATGGTGGGCATCTCGGGCAGCACCAAGGTTGGCAAATACTGTACTATTGGCGGCGCCGCCGGCCTGGCGGGACACCTGTCCATCGCCGACGGCACGATGATCACGGGCATGGCCATGATCACTCACGACATCCGCGAGGCTGGCGCCTACTCCACCGGAACACAAATGGCGCCTACCCATCAGTGGCGTAAGAATGCCGTGCGCTTCAATCAGCTCGACAAGATGGCGAAGCGGATCAAGCTGCTGGAGCAACGCCTGGCGGAGCGGGAAGGCGTACTTCGAAAGGACCGTGATGGACACGACAGTGAATAGCGAGACCCCCGGACAGCCCATGGATATTCACCAGATCCTCGATTACCTACCGCACCGGTATCCCTTTCTGCTGGTGGACAAGGTGCTGGAGTGCCGTCCGGGCGAGGACATCGTTTGCATCAAGAACGTGACCATCAACGAACCGTTCTTTGTCGGGCACTTTCCGCAGCGTCCCGTCATGCCGGGCGTTCTCATCCTGGAGGCGATGGCCCAGGCATGCGGCCTGCTTGCCTTCCGCACCCAGGAACACCAGCCCGATGGGACCAAACTCTTCTATCTGGTGGGCATCGACAAGGCCAAGTTCAAGCGTCCGGTGGAACCCGGGGACCAGGTGCGGATCGTCGCTCGGGTCAACCGCAGCGTGCGTGGCATCTGGATGTTCTCCGGCGAGGCGCATGTGGACGGCGCCATGGTGGCAAGCGCCGAGATTCGCTGCACCATGAGGGAAGTGTGAGCAGTATCGATTCCCGGGCCGTAATCCATCCCACGGCCAACATCGCCGACGATGCCGTCATTGAACCGTTCGCCGTTGTCGGGGCCGACGTCGAGATCGGCGCCGGTACCTGGGTTGGGCCCCATGCGGTAATTCAGGGTCCGTGCCGAATCGGTCGCAACAACCGGATCTTCCAGTTCGCCTCCGTTGGCGAAGAGCCGCAGGACAAGAAGTTCCAGGGGGAGCGGACCTGGCTGGAAATCGGGGACGGCAACACCATCCGGGAGTTCGTGACCATTAACCGCGGCACCGGCGACGGCGGGGGGGTCACGCGCCTGGGCGACGATAACTGGATCATGGCCTACTGCCATATCGCCCACGACTGCCTTATCGGCAACCGGACCGTTTTCGCCAACAGCGCTTCGCTCGCCGGGCACGTGCTTGTCGAGGACGATGTGATACTGGGCGGGTTTTCGCTGGTACACCAGTTCTGCCGCCTGGGGCGCAACAGCTTCCTCGCCTTCGGCGCCCATGTCGACCGCGACGTGCCGCCCTTCGTGATGGCCGCGGGACAGCGCGCCACGCCAAGGGGCATCAACGGCGAGGGACTACGGCGTCATGGTTTCTCCGCCGAGGCGGTACGGGACCTGAAACGGGCCTACAAGGCGATCTACCGCTCCTCCCTGCGGCTCGAGGACGCCCTGGAAGAGCTGGACCGAATCGGCGCTGAGAGTGCGGACGTACGATCGATGGCGGATTTCATACGGAACAGTCAGCGTGGCATCGTGCGCTGAGGACGCCGTCCCACCCATGGGACAGCGGCAGCTGAAACGCGTTGCGATTGTCGCCGGAGAGCTCTCGGGCGACGTGCTCGGCGCCGACCTGATGCGTGCCATCAAGGCACGCCATCCCGGCGTGCGCTTCGAGGGTATCGGTGGGCCCGCAATGCTGCGGGAGGGACTGGAGGGGCTGTATCCGCTGGAGTCCCTCTCCGTGATGGGGCTTGTGGAAGTTCTGCGTCACCTGCCGCGTCTCCTGCGCATTCGGCGTGAGCTGTTCCGGCATTTTCGTGACAATCCGCCGGATGCCTTCGTTGGTATCGACGCGCCGGATTTCAATCTCGGGCTGGAGCGCCGGCTTCGGGTCAGCGGCGTGCCGACGGCTCATTACGTGAGCCCTTCCGTGTGGGCCTGGCGCGAGGGCCGCATCACCGGAATTGCCCGGTCTGTCGACCTGATGCTGACGCTTTTGCCCTTCGAGGCGCGGTTTTACGAGGAACACGGCGTGCCGGTGGAGTTCGTGGGACATCCCACGGCGGATCGCTACCCGATGGACGTCGATCGTGAGCGTTACCGCAGGCAATTGAACATGGACCCCCGGGATTCCGTCGTTGCCGTTTTGCCCGGCAGCCGCAACAGCGAGGTGGAGCGCATCGGGGCCGTATTCGCGCAAACCCTGGCGTTGCTGCAGCAACGGCACCCGCGGCTCCGAATCGTTTCTCCCATGGCGACGCACGGTATCCGGAGACGTTTCGATGCCCTGTTGCGCGCGGCCGGGGTCGACAACGTCGAGTTGCTCGACGGCAATGCGGAGGCGGCAATGGGAGCCGCGGACGTGGTGCTTACCGCATCCGGCACGGCGACGCTGGAGGCCATGCTGCTAAAGCGGCCGATGGTAGTGGCCTACAAGGTCTCGCCGATAACCGCGTGGCTGGTGAAGCGGCTGAACCTGATTCGGGTCAAGCAGGTGTCGCTGCCGAATCTGTTGGCGCAGGAGACGCTGGTGCCGGAGTTGATACAGGATGCGGCGACCCCGGCGGCGCTTGCGGAGCAGATCGAGCATCTGCTGCAGAATCCGGCTCGTGCGAGACAGCTGGAGAACCGTTTTCGGGAACTTCACGGCGTAATACGTCGCAACGCCAGCGAACGGGCCGCCGGCGCACTGGAAAGGCTGCTGGCGACGTGACGCAAATGGGATTGCCCTTCGCGCGCAAGGCCCGATACGTGGCCGGGATTGACGAGGTGGGCCGCGGTCCGCTCGCCGGACCCGTGGTGGCGGCGGCGGTCATCCTGCCCGAGGAAGGGCTCGCCGGTGTCTGCGATTCCAAGACCATGACGGCCCGGAGCCGCGAGGCAATGGTGCCGGTGATCCGGTCCGCCGCGGTGGCGTGGGCCATCGGCCGAGCCGAGGTGGAAGAGATCGACCGGCTGAACATACTCCAGGCAACCTTCCTGGCCATGCGCCGGGCCGTGGACGCGCTGCAGCCGGCGGCGGACTTCGCACTGGTGGATGGCCATCAGTGCCCACAGCTGCCTTGCCCCGTGGAGCCGGTGGTGCGCGGGGATTCCAGCGTGGCCGCCATCGCCGCCGCCTCCATCCTGGCGAAAGTCGCCCGGGATGCGGAAATGGTGGACCTGGACGGCGTCTATCCCGGGTACGGGCTCGCACGGCACAAGGGTTACGGGACGCGCGAACACCGTCAGGCGCTGGAGCGGCTCGGTCCTACGCCGATACACAGGCGTTCGTTCAATCCCGTTCGGGATCTGGTGGAGCGGGGCATACACCCGGCCTAGGCCGAGGGTGCTTTACGGTACCGGTGGCGCGGGTGGAAACTGCTCGTCACCGGGGCGATTCGTACAAACCTACTGAGAAGCGGTCAGCGTATTCATGCAGGGCGGTTTCGTACATCTGCATCTGCACACAGAGTTCTCCCTGATCGACGGCATCGTGCGCATCAAGCCGCTGGTGAAGGCGGCGGCGCAGGCGGGCATGCCCGCAGTCGCGATGACCGACCAGGGCAACCTCTTCGGCATGGTGAAGTTCTACCGCGCGGCGATCGATGCCGGTGTGAAACCGATCATCGGCGCTGACGTCCGCGTGGAGGACGAGGACAGCCCCGACGGCCACAGCCGTCTCGTTCTGCTGTGCGCCACGGACCGTGGCTATGGCGGACTGACCCGTCTGCTCAGCCGCGGGTACCTGGAAGGCCAGCAGCAGGGCGTTCCGGTGCTCAGGCGTGAGTGGATCAGGCAATGGTCGGAAGGGCTTATCGCGCTATCCGGCGCGCGCGAAGGTGACGTGGGGCGCGCTCTGGCGGACGGGCATGGCGAGCTGGCCGCGGGAAAACTGGCGTTCTGGCAGGAAACCTTCGGCGATCGCTACTATCTGGAGCTGCAGCGCACCGGGCGGCCGGGTGACGAGGAGCATGTGCACGCGGCCGTGGCGCTGGCCGCGGAGCGCGGGGTTCCCGTGGTCGCGAGCAATGACGTCCGCTTCCTGGCGCAGGACGACTTCGAAGCACACGAGGCCCGCGTGTGCATTCACGACGGGCGAACGCTTGACGACAAGCGTCGGCCGCGCCGCTACAGTCCGGAGCAGTATCTGCGTAGTCCCGAGGAGATGGCCGAACAGTTCTCGGATATCCCGGAAGCGCTGGCCAACACCGTCGAGATCGCCCGCCGCTGCAACCTGAATCTCACACTGGGCGAAAACGTCCTGCCGGATTTTCCGGTACCGGACGGGCTCACCATGGACGAGTACCTCCGCCGGGAGTCCCAGGCCGGCCTGGAGGAACGGCTGCAGCGCATCATCACCCCCGAGGATCCCGACCCGGAGGGCACCCGCAGACGCTACCAGGAGCGTCTGGAGCGCGAGATCGGCGTTATCACGCAGATGGGGTTCCCGGGGTACTTCCTCATCGTCGCGGACTTCATCCAGTGGGCGAAGGAGAACGACATCCCGGTGGGACCGGGGCGCGGTTCCGGTGCCGGCTCCCTGGTGGCCTATGCGCTGAAAATAACTGACCTGGACCCGCTGCAGTACGACCTTCTCTTCGAGCGCTTTCTCAACCCCGAGCGCGTCTCCATGCCCGACTTCGATGTGGACTTCTGCATGGAGAAGCGCGACCGCGTCATTGAGTACGTGGCGGAGAAATACGGGCGCGAAAAGGTCTCGCAGATCGCCACCCACGGAACCATGGCGGCCCGGGCCGTGGTGCGTGACGTGGGGCGCGTCCTCGGCCACCCGTACGGTTTCGTCGACCGCATCGCGAAGATGATTCCCTTCGAGGTGGGGATGACGCTGGAGAAGGCGCTGGAGCAGGAAGAGGAGCTCCGCCGCTACGCCGAGGAAGATGAGGAGGTCGGCACCCTGCTGGAGATGGCCCGCAAGCTGGAGGGCATGTCCCGCAACGTGGGCAAGCACGCCGGCGGCGTGGTTATCGCGCCGTCCGAACTTACCGATTTCGCGCCGCTTTACTGCGAACCCGGCGGCGCCGGGCTGGCCACCCAATACGACAAGGACGACGTGGAGGCCGTGGGCCTGGTGAAGTTCGACTTCCTGGGGCTGCGGACGCTGACCATCATCGACTGGACAGTCAAGGCGGTGAACGCCATCCGCCGGGAGCGCGGCGATCCGGATCTGGACATCTCCACCATCCCGTTGAACGACGCGGACACCTTCAAGCTGCTCAAGGACTGCGCCACCACGGCGGTCTTCCAGCTGGAATCCCGCGGTATGAAGGATCTCATCCGGCGGCTTCAGCCGGACAGTTTCGAGGACATCATCGCCCTGGTGGCGCTGTTCCGCCCCGGACCGCTGCAGTCCGGCATGGTGGACGACTTCATCGACCGCAAACACGGGCGCGCCAAGGTGGCGTACCCCACGCCGGAGCTCCACCAGAGCGAGCTTGAGCCGGTGCTGAAGCCCACCTACGGCGTCATCCTGTATCAGGAGCAGGTGCAGCGTATCGCCCAGGTGCTGGGCGGCTACAGCCTGGGCGGCGCGGACCTGCTGCGACGGGCCATGGGCAAGAAGAAGCCCGAGGAAATGGCCAAGCAGCGGGAAATCTTCATGACGGGCGCCACGGGACGGGGGATGGACCCGCAGGAGGCCGAAGGCATCTTCGACCTCATGGAGAAATTCGCCGGCTACGGGTTCAACAAGTCCCACTCCGCCGCCTACGCGCTGCTCTCCTATCAGACCGCCTGGCTGAAGGCCCACGAACCGGCGCCGTTCATGGCCGCAGTGTTGTCCTCGGACATGGACAACACCGACAAGGTCGTTACGCTCATCGACGAATGCCGGCACATGAAGCTCACGGTCGAGCCGCCGGACGTCAACCGCTCGGACTACATGTTCAAGGCCCGGGACGAGCGCACTATCGTTTACGGGCTGGGCGCAGTGAAGGGCGTGGGCCAGTCCGCCATCGAGGCGCTCCTGGAAGAACGGGAAAAGGCAGGCCCCTACGAAGACCTGTTCGATCTGTGCCGCCGGGTGGACCTGCGAAAGGTCAACAAGCGCGTCCTCGAGGCGCTGATTCGGTCGGGCAGCCTGGACAGCCTGGCAGCGAATCGCGCCACGGCCATGGGCGAGCTGCCCGAGGCGCTGAAGGCGGCGGAGCAGACCAGCCGCAACAAGGAAGCGGGGCAGAATGATCTGTTCGGCCTGGGAGGCGGGACGACGGCACCCGATACGGCGCGACCGAAGCGACGCGTTTGGCCGGACTGGGACGAGCAGGAAAGGCTCGCCGCCGAGAAGGAAACCCTGGGCCTGTACCTCACCGGGCATCCCATCGACCAGTACGAGCGCGAGCTCAAGGGAATCGTCAACGCGCGCCTCAACCGGGTTGCCAGCGGCGAGGCGGGAGGGCGCGAGGCCGGAGGCGGGCGCAACGGCGGCAAGAAGGTGACCGTTGCCGGACTGGTGGTGGCGATGCGTGCCAGGAACACCCAGAACGGCGGTCGCATGGGCTTCCTGACCCTGGACGATCGTACCGGTCGGGTGGACGTGATCGTGTTCAACGATACCTTTAACAAGTATCGGCAGCTCATGGCCAAGGATCAGCTTCTGGTGGTGCAGGGCGATCTGGGCTACGACGACTTCACGGATGGTTACCGGGTGACCGCGGAACGGCTGCTCGGCATCGGCGAAGCGCGGGAAGAGTTCGCCCGCCGCCTGGTGCTCGGCGTCTCCCGCAAGCAGGCCGGCAATGGCTTCATCGACGAGCTTCGGGATACACTCGCGCCGTTTCGCGAAGGCAACTGCCCCGTCTGGCTCGACTATCGGCGGGAGGACGCGCGAGCGGCCCTGTGCCTAGGGGATGAATGGCGTGTCCGTCCCACCGACGAGTTGGTGAAGCGGCTGGGACAGCTACTGGACCCGGCAACCGTGCGGCTCGACTACTGACGGATCCCCGTGCGGCCGGGTAGATAGGGGAGCAGCCGGCAGGGAGCGGGCGATGAACGGCCGTGTTATCATCGCCCGTCACGCGTTCCGGCATGGATTAGCACTGGCAGACATGAATCTGAATTTCCTCGACTTTGAAAGACCAATAGCCGAACTGGAAGCGAAGATCGAGGAGTTGCGCTATGTCGGCGACGATGCGGATGTCAACATAAGCGACGAGATCCAGCGGCTCCAGCAGAAGAGTCGTCAGCTCACCGAGCAGATTTTCTCCTCGCTCAGCGCCTGGCAGATCGCACAGCTCGCCCGTCACCCGCAGCGACCTCACACCCTGGACTACGTGGAGAAGATCTTCACGGAGTTCGAGGAGCTTCACGGCGATCGGCAGTTCGCGGACGACCCGGCGATCGTCGGCGGCGTGGCCCGTCTGGACGGCCGCCCCGTCATGGTCATCGGGCACCAGCGCGGACGGGATACCAAGGAGAAGCTCCGGCGCAACTTCGGAATGCCGCGACCCGAGGGCTACCGCAAGGCGCTGCGCCTCATGGAAATGGCGGAACGCTTCCAGATGCCGGTGCTGACGTTCATCGACACCCAGGGTGCCTACCCCGGCGTCGGCGCGGAAGAACGCGGCCAGAGCGAGGCCATCGCACGCAACCTCAGGGTCATGGCCCGTCTGCGGGTGCCGGTGATCTGCACGGTAGTCGGCGAGGGCGGCTCCGGCGGCGCGCTGGCGATCGGCGTGGGCGACCGAATGCTTATGCTTCAGTACAGCATGTATTCAGTGATCTCCCCGGAAGGGTGCGCGTCCATACTCTGGAAGAGTGCCGAGAAGGCATCCGAAGCCGCCGAAGCCATGGGCATAACCGCGGACCGTCTGCACGACCTCGGTG
>JASFMS010000004.1:0-13909 GCA_050117435.1 Ectothiorhodospiraceae bacterium
GTGCTACAGAACGGAAACTGTGAAGTCTACCCCGAGAAGCGCTGTGTCTGGGTCGAAGCCTGGGAAGGAAGCCAGAGGATGAAAGGCGGCGAACGCATACACACGGTGCAGCCGCCGGTCGATCATCGAAAAAAGGGCAGCTCGTCCTGGCTGCGCGTGGCGCGTAAGGCGTCGGACCGAGACGAAGACGCAAAAGGGGGTCGAAGTGCACATTAGCGACTGGGCTGATGATCGCAGGCCGGCATCAAGTGCACCGGGCTACAGCTCCGCCGGACGGCTGGAGCGTGTTCTGAAGTCCGGGCATTTTGCCATTACCGCCGAACTGGCCCCACCCGACGCAGCGAGTCCCTCGGAGGTCTATGCCCGCGCCCGGGTGTTCGACGGGTACGTGGACGGCCTTAACGCTACGGATGGCTCCGGCGCCAACTGCCATATGTCCAGCGTTGCAACGTGTGCACTGCTCTCACGGCATGGTTACGAGCCGGTGATGCAGATCTCCTGCCGGGATAGAAACCGGATTGCCATTCAAGGGGATGTGCTGGGAGGGGCGGCTCTGGGTATCAACAACATCCTCTGCCTGACGGGTGATGGTGTGCAGGTAGGGGATCATCCGGAAGCAAAGCCGGTATTTGATCTGGACTCCATGTCGTTGCTGGAGACGGTCGCCGGATTACGTGACAAGCATGTCTTCTCCAGCGGTCGAGGTATCAGTGATCCGCCGAGGGTTTTTCTCGGCGCGGCAGAAAACCCTTTTGCTCCGCCCCACGATTTCCGACCCCACAGGTTAGCGAAGAAAATTGCCGCGGGTGCTCAGTTCATTCAGACCCAGTACTGTTTCGACCTGCCGCGCTTCAGGACGTTTATGGCCCGGTCGCGGGACCTGGGGTTGCTGGACAAGTGCTTTATCCTTCCCGGAGTGGGACCGCTTGCCTCGGCCCGAACGGCGGTGTGGATGCGTGACAACGTTCCCGGAATCCACATCCCGGACGCTGTGATCAAGCGCCTGGAAGGCGCGAAGGACCAGAAAACGGAGGGGCGGAATATCTGTATCGAGCTGATCCAGCAGCTGCGAGAGATCGAGGGTGTCAGTGGTGTCCACGTAATGGCGCACCGGCAGGAATCCGCTGTCGCGGAAATTATCGAACGATCCGGAGTGCTGGGCGACCGACGCCCGTGGTCTTACGCCTGCGAGCCTACACTAAAGCGGGAGTATGCATAATAACGCAGCACCGAGTCCTGAGAGCGTGTAAAAAAAATCGCCCACCTACTGCGAGCGCCGCGGTCCTCGCCCACGTCGGAAACGATAGGCGTTCACCTCATTTCCCGTCTCCGGTCTGGTCTGCACCGCTTTCGGGCGGTTTGAAGCTGTGCCGCGCGTGAAAGCGGGCCAATTCGCGCGCTGTTGGCGCCCGCCCGGAGAAAATCTCGACATATCGGGCGACCCGGGACATCCGGGTCTGCAGCGGCTCGCGGACCTGCATCGAGATGTACCCTATCTGCGTGAGATAGACCGTGCGCGCCCGAACGTCCGCCTCGTCCCGTGGTTTACCGAACCTTTCGAACAAGGATCGTATCGCCGCGAGACGGCGCTCGTCCGCAGCGTTTACGCGTGCCATCACGGCCTCGGACTGGTGCGCCCAGCCGCGCACGGCAAAGTCCAGACGCGGCTCGAACACGTCTTCGTCGAAGAACACTCCCACCAAGTTCAGCACCGCTTCGGAGACGGTTTCGGCATAAGCATCGCTAACGTCGACGAACGCGCTGGTGTTTTTCGCCTCCCACTCTTCAAGAAGCGCGTCCAGCAGCGCGTTCCGATCCTTGAAGAACCAGTAGAAGCTGGTGCGCGAAATGTTCAGTCGGTTAGCCAGCAACTGGATCTTCACGGCGTCGAGACCGGTGTCGATCAACGCCTGCTTCGCAGCCTGCAGCCAGACCTCGCGCGACCCGCGCCAGCCGGACGTTTTCTCGGTTTCCCGGTCGATGTCACTTTTCGTTTGCATAGGCGGAAAGATACCGGCCGGCTGTCCGCCCAACAAGAAAATATACACGTGCGAACGTAAACTTGACGGTACTGAACATTTCATGGGATCGTCCCCTCAGATGACAGAGGGAGACGAACCATGTCGAACGATCCCCTTCTCCAGCCCTACGAGCTCAAGCATCTGAAGCTGAAGAACCGGCTGATGATCACCAGCCACGAGCCCGCCTATCCCGAGGACGTCATGCCGAAGGAGCGCTACCGCGCCTATCACGCGGAGCGCGCACGGGCCGGCGTGGCGCTGACGATGACCGCCGGCTCCGCCTCGGTCGCGCGCGATAGCCCGCCCGTGTTCAACAATATTCTGGCGTGGAAGGACGAGGTCGTCGGCTGGATGAAACAGCTGACCGACGAGTGCCACGACCATGGCTGCGCGGTGATGATTCAGCTCACCCATCTCGGCCGCCGCACCCGCTGGGACAAGGGGGATTGGCTGCCCGTCATTTCGGCCGGCCATGAGCGAGAACCCTCGCACCGGGCTTTCCCGAAAAGGGCCGAGGACTGGGACATCGCCCGAATCATCCAGGACTACGCCGACGCCGCCGAGCGGATGAAGGAAGCGGGGCTCGACGGTATCGAGCTTCAGGCCTACGGCCACCTGATGGATCAGTTCTGGTCGCCGCTGACGAACGACCTGGACGGCCCCTACGGCGGCGACCTCGACAACCGCCTGCGTTTTACCTTCGACACGCTGAAGGCGATCCGGGCCCGCGTGGGTGACGACTTTATCGTCGGTGTTCGCTACACGGGCGACGAAGCGCTGCCCGGGGGGCTGACGAAAGAGGACGGACTGGAAATCTCGCGCCGTCTCACGGACTGCGGGATGGTCGACTTCCTGAACGTCGTTAAAGGGCACATCGACACCGACGCGGGCCTGACCGACGTCATTCCGGTCCAGGGGATGCGCAGCGCGCCGCATCTGGATTTCGCCGGCGAGATCCGCGCCGCGACCAAATTGCCCACCTTCCATGCCGCCAAGATCCAGGATGTCGCGACGGCACGCCATGCGATCGCCAGCGGCAAGCTCGACATGGTCGGCATGACCCGCGCCCACATTGCCGATCCGCACATCGTCGCCAAGATCATGCGTGGCGAGGAGGAGCGAATCCGCCCCTGCGTCGGCGCCAACTACTGTCTCGACCGGATCTACCAGGGCGGCATGGCGCTGTGCCTTCACAATCCGGCCACCGGACGTGAGCTCGAACAGCCGCACCAGGTGGCGAAAGCCGAGTCGAAGCGCCGTGTCGTCATCGTGGGCGCCGGGCCCGCCGGGATGGAGGCGGCGCGCGTTGCCGCGGAGCGCGGACACGAGGTGATCGTCCACGAAGCCGCGAACGACCCCGGCGGGCAGGTCCGCCTGACCGCACAAACCGAACGCCGCACCGAGATGATGCAGATCATCCAATGGCGTTTCGCCGAATGCGAGCGAATGGGCGTCACTTTCCGTTTCAACAGCTTCGCCGATGACGAGACCGTGCTTTCGGAAAAGCCCGACGTCGTTATCGTGGCGACCGGAGGCCTACCCCACACTGAAGTGCTGGACGAAGGCAACGAGCTGGTCGTATCGGCCTGGGACATCCTCTCCGGCGATCCGAAACCCGGGCGGAATGTGCTGATCTACGACGACGCGGGTGACTACGCCGCACTTCAGGCGGCCGAGAAGATCGCCGCAACCGGCGCCAGGGTGGAGCTCATGACGCGGGACCGCGGCCTCGCGCCGGAGGTCATGGCCATGTCGCTCACGCCGTCGATGCGCGAGCTCCAGAAGCGGGACGTTACCTTCACCGTAACCTGGAAACTCGACGCGGTACGACGGGACGGCAGCGACCTGGTGGCCACCGTGGGCAGCGACTATGGCGGCGTCACCCGCGAACGGCGCGTGGATCAGGTCGTCGTCAACCACGGGACCCGGCCGCTTGACGACATCTATTTCGACCTTCGCCCCGGTTCGACCAACCTCGGCGAGGTGGACTACGAGGCACTCGTCGACGGCCGCCCGCAGACCGTCAACAACAACCCGGACGGAACCTATCAGCTCTTCCGCATCGGCGATGCCGTGGCCGCCCGCAACACCCACGCCGCGATCTACGACGCCCTTCGACTGGTAAAGGACGTGTGACATGCGTTCATCCAGGACGATTCACGTCATATCCGCCCATGCCGAGGGCGAAGTGTGCGATGTGATCGTCGGCAACGTCCCGCCTCCCCGGGGGACACGAGCAGTGGGACTGATGGTCTGAAAGCCCGATCCGCCGTCGCAATCCAGCCCGGCAAGGTCGACCGCTCCCCTGCCGTCACGGCGCTTTCGGCCCGCATGGCGGTATTGAGCGCGCGAGGCCGGATGAAGACCGGGGACCGCCTCACTGCCCGCTCTCACATCGGCTCGACCTTCTCCGGCCGGATCCTGGGCGAGACGACCGTGGCCGGCCGCCCGGCCGTCCGCCCGGAGATATCCGGCCGCGGCTGGATTACCGGCATCCACCAGCACATGCTCGATCACTCCGTGCCCTCCCCGAGGGATACTGACTCTCCGACACATGGGGCGCGCGATGATACGGATCCGGATCGTCGGAACCGCAAGCCGACGAGGAGGCCCCATCATCCAGGTGGCCGACTACGCCTTTGCGGCGGACCTCTTCGAGGCCCTGCCGGAGCTGGCAGAATCATTGGACTGAACGCTGCCGGCGTTTTCTATCCCCCTATTGTTCCGCCGTATCAGGGCCGCTGACCCACCGTCTCCCACCGTTTTGCGAAGCGGATCGCCAGCGCGCTGCGACCCGATTGCTGCACGCCGGCGGCGGCCGCCTTGGTGTGTCGGCCTGCACGATCACGCGATAACCCTAAGTTATGCTCCGGCCTCAAGAAAAATCGTTAACAGCGGGATATTGGACATCGATAAACTGCGCATCGCAGTGAATCGTTTATGAATTTGTCCAACGGATTGCTCGCCGGCTTCTGCCGATCCTGCGGGCCCTGACGGCCGTGCATTGCCCGCTCCGGATCATGGCGCGGGACGGGCGCGGGTCAGGCGGCGCGTGGGAAGGGTGGGATGGAGTTATAACCTATGAAGTTCGAAGGCATATACACGCCCGTTATCACCCCCTACCGGGACGACTACTCCGTGGACTGGGAAGGCCTGGAGGCGGTCGTGGAGCACCTGATCGAGGCCGGCGTCCACGGCATTATCACGGCCGGCACCACGGGCGAGTACTACGCCCAGAGCCGTGAAGAGCGGCTCGCCGTGATGAAGCGGACCCAGGAGATCGTCAACGGGCGGGTGCCCGTCATCGCCGGCGCGGGGGCCCTTCGCACCGAGGACGCGGAGGACTACGCCCGGGCAGCCCGGGAGCTGAAGATCGACGCCCTGCTCCTCGGCGCGCCCTACTACGCCATGCCCACGGAGCGCGAGCTGGTAAGCCACGCCCTGTCGGTGGACCGGGCGGCCAACATGCCCATCATGCTCTACAACTTTCCCTCCCGCACCGGCGTGTCCATGGGACGGGAGTTTCTCGATCGCGTCGGGCGTTCGGCCAATTTCTGCGCCATCAAGGAGGCCAGCGGCGATCCCGCCCGCCTGCACATGCTGGCGCGGGAGTATCCGCACATTCAGGTTTCCTGTGGCATGGACGACCAGGCCCTGGAGTTCTTCGCCTGGGGTGCTCGGAGCTGGGTCTGCGGTGCCTCCAACTTCCTGCCGCACGAGCACATCGCACTATGGCGCGCCTGCGTCGTGGAGAAGGATTTCGACAAGGGGCGCCGTCTCATGCAGGCCTTCCTGCCTCTGCTGGAGCTCATGGAGGGCGGCGGCAAGTTCGTGCAGAGCATCAAGTACGGCTGCGAGCTCGAAGGCGTCCCCGCCGGACCGCCCCGGAAGCCGCTCCGCGGTCTCACCAAGGAAGAGAAACGTGAGCTGGAGACTATCCGCCGGACGCTGAAAGCCGCATTCGCTGCCTTCGACGGGCAGTCGCACAGCGAAATCCACAATGACCGGAGGTTGCACGATGTCGCAGCTGGCAACGCGGAATGAATATGAGGCAATTGCCCGGTCCCTGGACCTGCCCGGCAACGCCTTCATCAACGGCCACTTCGTCCCGGCCGAGTCCGGCGAAACCTTCGAGACGCTGAACCCGGCGACCGGCGAGATTCTCCAGCGCATCGCCGCCTGCGACGCACCGGACGTGGACCATGCCGTGGTCAAGGCGCGCGAGGCATTCGACCGCGGCGTGTGGTCGAAGTTGCACCCTTCCGAGCGCAAGGAGACGCTAATCCGGCTGTGCAAGCTCATCGCCCGCAACCAGCGAGAGCTGGCGGTGCTGGAAAGCCTGGAGAGCGGCAAGACGATACGCGACTGCGAGACGCTGGACCTGCCCGAAACGATAAACACGCTCAAGTGGCATGCCGAGGCCATCGACAAGATCTACGATCAGATCTCTCCCTCGGGCGACGACGCGCTGGGGCTGATCGTACGCGAGCCGCTGGGCGTGGTGGCCTGCGTGCTGCCGTGGAATTTCCCGCTCATGACCATGGCCTGGAAGATCGGACCCGCACTGGCGGCCGGCAACAGCGTCGTGGTCAAGCCGGCAGAGCAGACGAACATGTCGGCGCTGCGTCTGGCCGATCTCGCCCTGGAGGCCGGAATCCCGGCCGGTGTGCTGAACGTCGTCACCGGCAAGGGCGGAACCGCCGGCCAGGCCATTGGTCTGCATCCGGATATCGACATGGTGTCGTTCACCGGCTCCACGGATGTGGGCAGGCTTTTTCTGGAGTATTCGGCGCGCAGCAACCTCAAGCGCATCGTCCTCGAGTGCGGCGGCAAGAACCCGTGCATCGTGCTGGACGACGCCGACCGCCTGGACGTGGTGGCGGATCACGCCGTCTCCGCGGTGTTCTGGAACATGGGCGAGAACTGTTCTTCGAACTCCCGGCTGATCGTGCACCGGGCGGTGAAAGACGAGCTCATGGAGCGGATTCTGGAGCGGGCGCGGGACTGGCGTACCGGCGATCCGCTGCAGCCGGAGAACACCCTGGGCGCCATCGTCGACACCGATCAGCACCGGCGCATTCTCTCCTACATCGAGACCGCAAAGCGGGAGGGCGCAACGGTGTTGATGGGAGGGTCCGCCATCGAGGACGGCGATGGCCTGTATGTGGAGCCGACCATCTTCGACAACGTGACGCCGGATATGACCATCGCCCGCGAGGAAGTGTTCGGGCCGGTGCTGGCCGTCATCACCGTGGACAGCGTGGCGGAGGCGGTGCGCGTCGCCAACGACACGCCCTACGGGCTGGCCGCCTCGGTATTCACTGCCAACGTGCGCCGGGCGCACAACGTCGCCAAGGCGGTGCGCGCCGGCACGGTCACCGTGAACTGCTACGGCGAGGGGGACATCACCACGCCCTTCGGCGGATTCAAGCAGTCCGGCTTCGGCGGGCGGGACAACTCCCTCCACGCCCATGACCAGTACACGGAACTGAAGACCATCTGGCTCGACCTCGGCGACGACGAAGAGCAGTACCCGCTCGACTGAAGCCGAAGGCCCGCAGCGTTGACCGGTGCCCGAACCCGGGCACCGGCTTTCCCGAAACCCCCGACTCCACGATGGAGGGCGCCGCCGTGAGCATTGCGTTCGCCTCCGAATATCTCAATCCGGTAAATACGCAGACCTGGGCAAACGGCCGCCACGTGGTGCGCTGCGTAAAGATAATCCAGGAGACGCACGACACCCGGACATTCTGTTTCGCCGCCGAACAGCCCATTCTGTTCTTCTTCAAGCCGGGACAGTTCGTGACGCTCGAGCTCGAGATCGACGGCCGGACCGTGCATCGGCCGTACACCATCGCGAGCTCGCCCTCGATCCCGTACAGCTTCTCCATCACCGTGAAGCGGGTACCCGGCGGCACCGTTTCCGGCTGGCTACACGACAACCTGCAGGAAGGTGACGAGCTCGCCGTTCACGGCCCCGCCGGCGCATTCAATTGTATCGACCACCCCGCCGAGCGCCTGCTGCTGCTCTCCGGGGGCGTCGGCATCACACCGCTGATGTCCATGGCGCGCTGGCTGTTCGACACCAACGCCCGCGTGGACATCGTATTCGCCCACAGCGCTCGCACGCCCACGGACGTCATCTACCGGGGCGAGCTGGAATACATGACCTCGCGCATCAGCAACTTCACGGCACACCTGATTTGCGAGCGCACCGGCACCGGACAGTCTTGGACCGGCTACAGGGGGTTTCTCGACGAGCGCATGCTGCGCGTCATCGCGCCGGACTTCCTCGATCGTGAAATCTTCTGCTGTGGTCCGGAGCCGTACATGCGCGCCGTGCGGGAGATACTCGACCGGTGCGGCTTCGATCGCGCTCATTACCACGAGGAGTCCTTCGACCGCGTCGCCACGGAGGTGGAACAGGCGGCGGTGGAACGCACCGAGCACGCCTCGCAGCGCGAGGACCAGTGGCGGGCCGAGGACATGCAGGAGATACAGTTCGCCGACAGCGGCAGAAGCATTCAAGCCAGGCCCACCGACACGATCCACGCGGCGGCGGCGCAACTCGGTATCAACATACCGAAAGCCTGCGGCATGGGTATCTGCGGGACCTGCCGCGTGCGCAAGCTCTCCGGGGAGGTGCAGATGAACGACAACGGCGGCATCTCCGAGGTCGAGCAGGAGGAAGGCTACATCCTCTCCTGCTGCTCCCATCCGACGTCGGCAGTAGTGATCGAGTATTAGCGGCGAATGATTCCCGCGTGACGCCGCGCTCACGGGGAACGCCGAGCGCTTCCCCGGGCGG
Organism: Ectothiorhodospiraceae bacterium; assembly: GCA_050117435.1. Classification (GTDB taxonomy): domain Bacteria; phylum Pseudomonadota; class Gammaproteobacteria; order Nitrococcales; family Nitrococcaceae; genus JASFMS01. The sequence continues at coordinate 8,830 of JASFMS010000004.1, forward strand.
TCAGAACCGGGACAGCAGCCAACTGCGGAAGGTGCGAAAGTCCTGATCGTCCTCGATGGCCTCGTCGTAGAAGAGGTAGTGCGCCTTCTCCTTCAGCACTACCTCCCGATCCACCGGCCGCACCAGCCGTCCCGATTCAACCAGGGAGCCGACGAGGTGGTCCCAGCCCAACGCGGCTCCCTGTCCGGCAAGCGCCATCTGCAGCACCACGTTGTAGTCGTTGGCGTGGAAAGTCTGCTTCATCAGCGTGTTGCCGGACTGCAGCGGAGCGCCCGCCCGGTCGAACCAGAACGCCCAGTCCACGTGTTCGGAGATCTGCGCCATGCGGAATGAGCTGAAGTCGATCAACGTGGTTTCCCGTAGCCCGTCAACGTCGGCGATCTCCGGGTGGCGCTCCAGGTAGTCAGGGCTGCAGACCGGATAGATTCGGTCACAGAACAGCCAGTCCGAACGGTACCCCTCCTTGTGAGCCGCATTCATGCTGATGAAAACGTCCGGCTTCTCGTTGGGTTTGAACGAGAGGAAATCGTCCGTGGTCAGGATACTGATACCAAGATTCGGGTGGTCCTGAAAGAAACCGGCAATGCGCGGCGCCAGCCAGAGCGAGGAAAAAGCCGGCGAGGCACAGATATAGAGCTCACGTCTCGGCACGTGGCTGTTGCGAATGCGTTCCGCCGCCTGGGCAATGTTAACGAACGACAGGTACGCGGCATCGAACAGCATGTGCCCGGCCTCGGTCAGCTCGATGGAGCGGCCCACACGCTGAAACAGATCCGAGCGCAGATGCGACTCCAGCTCGCGCACCTGCTTGCTTATCGCCGCTTGACTGACGCAAAGAGACTCCGCCGCCCGCGTAAAACTGCTGTACTTCGCCGCCGCCACGAAGGATTTGAGCGCCGTAAGAGACGGCATTTTGATCAACGTCGTATCGGGATCCGCGTGCGCTTTCATAACCCCAACTCATGGATAGGACGGCAAAAACGTCGTTAACCGGTCCTTCGGTCCGTTCGCTACCATAACGATCCGTGGTTACCGCGGGAAGTATTTTCTGCATCGTCTCGTGCCAGTGACGCGCTGAATGTTCCCGGAGGAGCGTGTTTTATGTTCGACGTGGGTAGATTTCGCTCGTTGCTTGAGGAGAGAACTCCCGATCATCCGTTACCCCGAGACCTTTATGTCGACCCGGAGTCCTTTCAGGCGGACCTGGAGCTGATTTTCTATCGTGAATGGATTTTCGCGGGTCATACATTCGAGCTCGGCCGGACGGGAAACTACCTGACGCTGCAGATTGGCGAATACCCCGTTGTGGTCGTCCGCGCCGCAGACGGCAAGGTGCGCGCGTTTCACAATGTCTGCCGGCATCGCGGCGCCCGCATCTGCCCCATGGCGAAAGGCACGGCCGCGAAGCTGGTCTGCCCGTACCACCAGTGGACCTACGAGCTGGACGGCCGGCTTCTCTATGCCGGCGACATGGGCGAATCGTTCGATCCCAGGGAATACGGCCTGGACGAGATTCACTGCGAAATCGTCGAGAGCTATATCTTCGTCTGCGTCGCCGAATTGCCGCCGGACTTCGCCGAATTCCGCGATAGCGTCCGGCCGTATCTGGCGCCCCACGATCTCGAAAACGCCAAAGTCGCCTACGAGTCGAATATCGTCGAGGAGGCGAACTGGAAAGTCGTCTTCGAGAACAACCGCGAATGCTTCCACTGCAACGGCAATCATCCCGAGTTGTTGCGCTCATTCGTCGAGAATCCGACGGTGGCCGGTCTGGAAGTAACCGACGGCGAAGGCGGTGTGATGGAGCACTGGGAGCGCTGCGAATCGGCCGGTTTCCCCAGCGCGCTTAATTTGGACGCCAGCGGTCAGTTCCGCATGACGCGGATTCCGCTGAGCGAGGGAACGCGCAGCTACACCATGTCCGGCGAACCGGCGGTGCGCCGCCCGCTGGGGCGTGGGGCCGAGATCAATCCGGGTGTGCTCCTGCTGTTCCATTACCCGTCCACCTGGAACCACATGCTCGGCGACTACGCCCTGAGCTTCCGCATTCTGCCGCTCGGGCCCAATCGCACGCTGCTGACGACGAAGTGGATCGTGGCCGCCGACGCCGTAGAGGGCGAGGACTACTCCCTCGACGAGCTCACCAAGGTCTGGACCATGACCAACAGCCAGGACAAGGCGTTGGTGGAGGAAGTCACGGTGGGCCTGACCTCCCCGGCGTACCGGCCGGGGCCGTTCTCGGCGCGAACCGAGGCGGGCCCCAAACAGTTCGTGGACTGGTATTGCGATCTCATGGCGGCGCGCCTGGAGCGGTCGTGACCGACGGCACGCACGGCCCTGGACCGGCGCGAAACGACGTCGACGTCGCCGCACCGGTCCTCTCGCGGATGCGTAGCTACCGGTTGCAGAGGCTGCGGCAGGAGCTGAGGTGGAACGACTGTGCCGGGTGCGTTCTGTTCGACCCGGTCAACATCCGCTACGCGACGGACAGCCGCAACATGTCGGTCTGGTGCCTGCACAATCCTGCCCGCTACTGCTTCGTCCCGGCGGACGGGCCGGTGATCCTTTTCGAAGTCGGCGGCTGTGAGCACCTGGCGGCGGACGTAACCGGCGTGGATGAGGTTCGCCGGGCCACATCCTGGTTCTTCTTCTCCTCGGGCCCGCGGGTCGAAGAACACGCCGGCCGCTGGGCGGTGGAGATTGCGGACCTGGTTGTCGCCCACGGCGGCGGCAACCGCCGACTGGCCGTCGACAGGTGCGATCCGGCGGGCTTTCGCGCCCTGGCGAGCCACGGCATCGACGTGCAGGACGGGCAGGGCCTGCTGGAGCGGGCACGCAGCATCAAATCCGGCGACGAAGTGGTCTGCATGCGAGCGTCCATCGCGGTGGCGGAACTGGCCATCGCGCGAATGCATGAGGCCCTGGAACCCGGCATCACGGAACAAGCGCTGTGGTCGGTGCTTCACCGGACCAATATCGAGCATGGCGGTGAGTGGATCGAAACCCGGCTGCTGTCCTCAGGGGAACGGACCAATCCGTGGATGCAGGAATGCAGTGACCGTGTAATCCGGCGGGGAGATCTGGTGAGCTTCGATACGGACATGATCGGCCCCTACGGCTACTGCGCGGACATCTCCCGTTCCTTCGTCGCCGACAGCCGGCGTCCGTCCGCCGCGCAACGCCTGCTCTACGGCCTGGCGCGCGAACAGCTGGAACACAACCTCTCCCTGCTGGAGCCCGGCATCGGCTTCGCCGAGCTGGCCCGGCGCGCCTGGCCCATCCCTGCGCGCTACTCGGCAAACCGCTACTCCTGTGTTCTTCACGGCGTCGGCCTGTGCGACGAGTACCCCAGCGTTGCGCACTGGCAGGACTTCGAGGCCAAGGGTTACGACGGCGCACTGGAGCCGGGAATGACAGTCTGCGTCGAGAGCTACATCGGCGCCGTTGGCGGCATCGAGGGCGTGAAGCTGGAACAGCAGGTGCTGATCAGCGAGCACGGCGTGGAGTTGCTGTCCACGTACCCGTTCGAGTCGGCCCTGATGGCCCGGGAGATCTGACCGTGAGCACAGGCCAAGTACACGTCAGTCGCCTTCCTCAGGACAAGCCCGGTTGCGGCTGGTATGAAACCCTGCCGGCGCCCGGCTCGGCGACGGAACTCCGGGACCAGCAACGTGCCGACTGGGCGGTGCTGGGCGCCGGCATCGCCGGGCTCGCGGCGGCGCGACGCCTGGCGACCCTTAATCCGGGCGCCGAGGTCGCGCTGATCGACGCCCAGCGGATCGGTTTCGGCACCGCCGGGCGGAACTCCGGGTTCATGATCGATCTGCCCCATGCACTGACGTCCGAAAGCTACACCGACCAGGAAGCGGACGACCGCCGCGAAATCGCCCTCAACCGCGCCGCCATCGATTACATGCGCGACATCGTGCGCACCCACGGCATCGACTGCGACTGGAGCGAGCAGGGGAAAATCCATGCCGCCGTCGAGCCGGCCGGCGTGGAAGCGCTGGCTGCCTTTCGGCAGGGTCTCGAGACGCTGGGCGAGCCCTGCACGCCCATGGACGCATTGCAGCTGGCAGAGACCCTGGGAACGTCCTTCTACCGGGACGGCCTGCACACCCCGGGGACGGTGCTCGTCCAACCGGCCGCGCTGATGCGGGGACTCGCCGAGACGCTGCCCGACAACGTCACGGTATACGAGGACTCGCCCGTTACCGATCTGCGTCCGAGCGTGAACAGCGTAACCCTCTCCGGCCGAAACGGAGAGCTCAGGGCCGACAACCTGGTGCTCACCAACAACGCCTTCGCCGCCGGCATGGGGCTGTTGCCCGGCCGGCTGATTCCCGTGTTCACCTACGCGAGCATGACCCGTGTGCTGTCCGCCGAGGAGCAGGCAGCGCTGGGCGGCGACGAGAGCTGGGGCCTGATTCCGGCCAACCCCATGGGAACCACGCTGCGCCGCGTGAGAAGCGGCCGCATCGTCGTGCGCAACAGCTTCACCTACAACCCGGACCTGAGAGCGTCGGAGTCGGCCATGCGGCGCATCCGGCGTCGTCACGAGGCGTCCTTCCGCCGGCGGTTTCCGATGCTGCCCGAGGTGGGGTTCGAGTACACCTGGGGCGGCGCGCTGTGCCTGTCCCGCAATTCCGCTCCTGTGTTCGGACGCATCGCCCCCCGCATGTTCGCCGCCATCTGCCACAACGGGCTCGGGCTCGCCCGGGGGACCATCTCCGGCAAGCTCATCGCCGAATATGCCTCAGGGCAGGACAGCGACCTTGTGGGACAAATGCTGCGCTTTCCCCGCCCGAACCGAAATCCGCCGGCCCCGATCCTTCGCCTCGGCGTTGAGGGGAACATCAAGTGGCGGGAATGGCGGGCCGGCACCGAGCTGTAAAAACGCACCGCGGCACACCGAACCCGCCGCGACGCCATGGTGGACGGGTAATCCGCGGACCAGCGGAGTACCGATTCGCAGCCCAATGAAGCTGCTTGGAAGTGGCGACCCGGTCCGCGGCGTTCCCGCCGCGGACGCCCGCCACCCGGAGAGAGGAGAGTGAGAGTTGGCTACACCAGAAACGGA
>JASFMS010000005.1:0-13398 GCA_050117435.1 Ectothiorhodospiraceae bacterium
GGCTCGCCGCGCGAATATCTTCAACGTGGTGTGCGACGTCGTCTACATTCAACGTATCGGCGCCCGTCACACCCTTCAGCGAAACGTAGTAGATGAAGCCGCGGGCAACGCCGCAGATGGCCTCCAGGCGCTCGCGTCGCGTCGTCGGCGCCACCAGCCAGATCGGATCCAGCTCGTGGGCGGTCAGCGCCTGTACCAGGTCGTGACTCTCCTCGGGTGGCAGGTCAACGGTAAGCACGCCGTCGACACCAGCCGCTGCAGCCTCTCGCGCGAAACGCTCGTAGCCCATCTGCTCGATGGGATTCAGATACCCCATCAGGACCACCGGCGTGTCGTGGTTCCGCTGGCGGAACTCCCGCACCATCTCCAGCAGCCGGGTGATGTTGACGTCATGGGCCAGGGCACGCTCGCAGGCCGCCTGGATCACCGGGCCGTCCGCCATGGGGTCCGAGAACGGGATGCCCACCTCGATGACATCGGCTCCCGACTCCACCAGGGTCTCCATGAGGCCGACCGTGGCGGCCGGTTCCGGGTCGCCGCCGGTAATGTAGGGAATCAGCGCCGTCCGGCCCGCCTGCCGGCATTGCTGAAACTGGCGCTCGATTCGACTCATAGCTCGATCCCCTCCAGCTCCGCCACGGTATTGATGTCCTTGTCGCCCCGGCCCGAGAGGTTGACCACGATGATCTGTTCCGGGTCCATGTCAGCAGCGAGCTTCTCCGCATAGGCAAGGGCGTGACTGCTCTCCAGCGCCGGAATGATACCTTCAACGCGGGTCAGGCGGTGGAAACCCTCCAGCGCTTCCTTGTCCGTAACCGCCACGTACTTGGCCCGGCCCGTGTCGTGAAGCCAGGAATGCTCGGGCCCCACGCCGGGATAGTCCAGGCCGGCGGATACCGAGTGGGTGCCGAGGATCTGACCGTCCGCTGTTTCCATGAGGTACGTCCGGTTGCCGTGGAGCACCCCCGGCCGCCCGGCGGACAGCGGCGCCGCGTGGCGCCCGGTGTCCAGACCGTCGCCTCCCGCTTCGACACCGTACATCTGCACGGACCCGTCGTTGAGAAACGGGTGGAACAGCCCGATAGCGTTGGAGCCACCGCCAACGCACGCCACCAGGGCGTCCGGCAGTCTTCCCGCCTGGTCCTGGATCTGTTCCCGGGTCTCGCGACCGATTACGGCCTGGAAATCGCGCACCAGCAGCGGATAGGGGTGCGGACCGGCCACGGTACCGATGATGTAGAACGTGTCGTCCACGTTGGACGCCCAGTCCCGGAACGCTTCGTTCAGCGCGTCCTTCAGCGTGCGGGAGCCGGACTCCACCGGAACCACGCGCGCCCCCAGCAGACGCATGCGGTAGACGTTGGCGGACTGGCGCTTGACGTCGTCGATACCCATGTAGACGACGCATTCCAGCCCCAGGCGCGCCGCCACGGTTGCCGTGGCAACGCCGTGCTGACCGGCACCGGTCTCGGCCACGATTCGGGTCTTGCCCATGCGCGAGGCGAGCAGTGCCTGTCCCATGGTGTTGTTGATCTTGTGCGCGCCGGTGTGATTCAGGTCCTCGCGCTTGAGGTAGATCTGAGCACCGCCGACCCGCTCGGACCAGCGCCTTGCGTGATACAGGGGGCTGGGCCGCCCCACGAAGTGCTGCAGGTCGGCGTCCAGCTCCGCGAGAAACTCGGGATCGTCGCGGAAACGGTCATAGGCCTGCGCGAGCTCCTCCAGCGGCGCCATGAGTAGTTCGGGCACAAAGCGCCCGCCGTAGACTCCGAAGTGTCCACCGGCATCCGGGAACCGCGAATAGTCTACGGGGCGCTGAACGGCGTCACTCTGCTTGGACACGTCGAACCTCATCTATGAATGCACGCATCTTGGCGTGGTCCTTGACTCCGGGGGCGGACTCCACGCCGCTGCTGACGTCCACCGCGTAGGGGTCGACACGGCTCACCGCGTCTCCCACGCTGTCGGGGTTCAACCCGCCGGCGAGTATCAACGGTGCCGACAGGCCGGGGGGGATCCGCCCCCAGTCGAAGACGCGGCCGGTGCCGCCCGCCTCCCCTAACGCGTGGCTGTCGACCAGAAAACCGCTGGCCCGCTCGTGGGCTCGCGCCACGGCCGCGGCATCGGCATTCCCCGCCATGGGCAGCGCCTTGATGTAGCGGCGATTGAAAGCCGTGCAGTACGCTGGACTCTCACGGCCGTGGAACTGCAGAAGGTCCACGGGCATCGACTCCAGCACCTCTCGGACGGCCTCCGTCTCCGCATCCAGGAACAGTGCCACAACCGTTACAAATGGCGGCACCGCCGCAATGATCTCGCGTGCCCGCGCCACGCTCACCGCGCGCGGACTGGGCGCATAGAATACGAGGCCGATGGCATCGGCGCCGAACTCCGCCGCGGCGGTGGCATCCACCGGCGAGGTGATTCCACAGATCTTTACGCGCGTTCGCAAGGGGATTCGTCCCGTCACCATCAGGCTGCTGCCGATACGAGATCCGGGCAGGCTGGTTTCCGACACGGTTCCGGCAGCAATCGCGCACCCGCCAGCGCGGAACGCAAATTCGCCCAAACGACCAGCCTTGCACGCACGTGCCGGGAACCGGCCTAGTATCGTAACCCGCGCTCTGCACCTACGCAAAAGCGGGAAAACGGGCTTCCACGGGCAGGCCGAATTGCCGCGGATACTCAACGGCGACGAAATAGAGTCCCTGCGCGGGGGCGGTGACGCCGCCGGCGGTGCGGTCCCGCGCCTGCAGCAGTTCGGAAACCCACGCGACAGGCTGCTCGCCCGCGCCCACGGCCATTAGCACACCGGCAATGTTGCGGACCATGTGGTGAAGAAACGCATTCGCTCTGACGTCGATGACGATGTGCCCGCCAAGCGTCTTCACGGTGAGACTGTGTATTGTCCGCACCGGATGCCTGGCCTGGCAGGCCACGGCGCGAAAGGACGTGAAATCGTGCTCGCCCAACAGCGTCTGCGCGGCCGCTGCCATGGGTTCCGCGTCCAGCGGCTTCCAGGTCCAGGAAACCCGGTGGCGCGAGAGTACCGGCCGCACCGGATGTGAACGGATCGCATAGCGGTAGCTGCGTGCCGTGGCACTGAATCGGGCATGAAAGTCGGCGGGCACTTCACGCATCCAGACAACGCCCACGTCCTCCGGCAGATTGGAATTGACGCCACGAATCCAGGCCCGCTCCGGGCGCTGGGAGGCAGTATCGAAATGGACCACCTGCTGTGTCGCGTGCACGCCCGCGTCGGTGCGCCCCGCGCAGGTCACTGCCACGGGATGGTCGGCCACCCGGCTCAGGCCCTCCTCCAGGACCTGTTGCACCGTCAGCGCGTGGTGCTGCCGCTGCCAGCCGCTGAAGCGCGTGCCGTCATACTCGATGCCGAGGGCGATTCGGGTCATTGAGTTGCTGCTACCAATCGGGTCACACCAGAAGAAAAGCCACGGCGAGCGCGGCCACGGCCAGCCAGTCCCGCAGCGGAGGGGTCGCCGTAGCGGGAATGCTCAGCCGGGGACAGGGCGCAGTATCGGCCTCTCGTACCGTTACGGCCATCATCTCCGCCGCCACCCCGGCAACGCGTTTTACCGGCGGCTGGCCCTTCAGGCGTTCCCGGCTGTGCGTCGCCAACTCCTGCAACCGTGGGACCAGCCGCATCGTCAGCACCAGGCGGAGCACGAGTCGATCCACCGGAAATCCCAGCAACCCGAGCGGGGCGAAGACCTGACGCAAACCGGCGAGCAGGGATTCCTGGGAGGTGGACGCCATAAGCCAATGCACGGCGGCGATAATCAACAACAGCACCGCAACTCGCTCGCCGCCCTGGACCGCGCCCTCCAGCGTGGGCGACCAGCTTCCCGCCGCCGGTAGAAGGGGCTGGCCCGGTGTGAACCAGAGATAGAGCACGCCTATCGAGACGTAGAACAGGCGCAGTCGCAGCGCCGCCCGCCACAATGACCTCGGTCTGACGTCGCGGTGCAGGGCGAGAAGGACACCCAGCACGACGACGGCCAACGCCAGATGCGCCGGCTGCCCACTGGCAACGCCTGCGGCCATCAGCAACACCAGCAAGACACGGGCAGTCGGGTGCACGAAACAATCCGGGAACAGCCAGAAATGGTGGTGGACGCACGAGCTTACGCTGTGGGACCGGTCAATGCGAGTCGGAACCCCAGGCGGAAACGCCGCCCCGGAAATACGATGGAAAACCGTTGACGTTCCCGTCGGGCTTCCCGGAATGGCACTTCCCTCACGCAAGACGCCGGGGCTTGCCCCGGCGTCTCATTGCAGGCGGCGTCGACGGCCGCAGTGGTGCTCAGCCCACGTTCTGCAACAGAGTCTCCGCTTCCCGGCGCTGGTCGTCTGTGCCTTCCTCCACGACCTCGTCCAGTAGACTCCTGGCACCCTCGGAGTCGCCCATGTCCATGTAGGCACGTGCCAGATCCAGCTTGGTGCTCACCTCGTCCAGGGCCTCCGGATCAAGGTCCGCATCACCGCCGGGCTGGTCCTCGGGTGCCTCGCCGTCGTCCAGAGAGAAGTCACCAAAGTCCAGAGAATCCAGCGCGTCGTCGTTGTCCTCGTCTCCGGAGGAAGCCCCGGCGTCAGCCGCGGTGGCGTCGTCGTCTTCGAGGTCGTCCGGCAGTTCGAATTCGAGGGCCTCGAAGTCGTCTTCGTCTTCCCCGGAAGGCTCGGTGCTCGGCTCGGCCTCCACATCCTCACCGGCCGGCTCGTCCTCGAGCGCTGCGTCAAGGGAAAACTCCAGGGCGTCGTCCTCTTCCGGCTCGCCCTCTTCCTCGGTCATGTCCGCCGGACCGCCCATGGCGTCCACCCCGTAGGCACCGGCTGCTTCCGCATTCGGCAGTCCGTCCGGAGCGTCGCCGGCAGACTCCGCCGCCGCCGAATAGTCCAGCGCTTCCTCGGCGCGGGGTTCCGGCTCGTCACCTTCCTCAAGCCCGGACTCCGGGGCGTCCTCGGCGGCGTCGACGTCATCCGCGGCCGCCTGGGAGATGCCGGTGCCGTAGTCATCGGCGTCGAAACCGGCCTTACCGTCGTCCTCGTCGCGGTCCTCCGCGGCGAGGCCCGCCAGCGCCGCCTCGAAACCCGCAGCGGCATCGCCCTCGTCGGCGTCCGTGGAGAAGAGCGGGTTCTCCGGCGCAATCTCCCGCCCGAGCTCGACCGCACGCTGCCAAACCGGGTCATTCCGGTCCTCGAGCTGCGTGTAGAGCACCTGAGCCTCGGCTTCGAATCCGCCCCTGTCGTCCAGCTTCGCGAGAACCTCGAGTAGCTTCAGGCGTCGCGCGGTGTCGTAGGGATCCTCTCCCAGTTCCTCGTCCAGTGCCTCCTGTGCCGCCTGGTACTGCCCCGAGGCGATGAGCTCATCCACGTTCGGTGCCGAGTCCGCTTCGGCGGCCGCTTCCTCGAACTGGAAGGTGTCGGCCGGCGGCACATCCGCGGACTGATCGATGGGCAGGCGGGTATCGATGGTTTCCTCGCTAGCGGCTCGCCGGCGGCGCGCCACCATCATCAGAAGGAGCAGGAGCAGCAGGACCGCAAGCCCGCCGATGGCAAGCATCCGCTTGTCCTGCACGACGGTATTCACCAGATCCATGGCGCGCTCGCTCAGAGTCGCCGGCTTCCGTTCCGCGGGCGTCGTGGAGGCCGGCTTCTGTTCCGACTTCGGCTTCTGGTCGTCGGCCTCGGACGCCGGCTTCTCCGTGGCGGTCGGCGCGGATTCGGCCGGCTCCGCCTGCTGCTCCGATTCCGGCTTGCTCGGCGTCTCCGCCGCCATATCCGCCTGCGAGTCCGTGACGCTGTCGCTCACAACCGGGGCCGCTTCGGTCTCGGTTGTGGATGCGGCGTCCGGTGCCGTGTCTTCGGCACTCTCGGGCATTGCCTCTTCCGCGGCGCCAGCGGACTGTGACTGTTCCGGAGCCGTTGCGCTGCCCGCCCCCTGGGAGGTCTGAGTTTCAGCCTGCTGATCTCCGGCGCCAATGGCCTGATCCGCCTGGATATTGATCTGCGCCTGCAGCTTGGCCATCTCGTCGCGCATGGCCTCCACCTGGCTGCGCAGGTCCTTGTTCTCCGATTCCAGACTGGCGTTGGACTCCTCCAGCGTGGTCAGCTGCTCCTGCAAACGGCCCACGTTCTGCTTCGTCGGCGCCAGGTCGCGATCCACCAGAGAAGTACCCGCCTCCTGACCCGCACTGTCCTTGGGCGCCACAACGGAGAGTCGTCCCTCCGGCGCATTCTCGCCGCCCTCGGCACTCTCGGTCTGGCCGCTCTCGGCGGTCTGGCCGCTGTCCGCCTGTTCAGCGGCATTGCGCTCACGCCACTTGGCGATCTGCGCGCGCACCTCGCGAGCGGCTTCGTCGCGACCGATGCTGGCGATGTCCGCGCCGGCCGGCACCCGCAGCACCGATCCGCGCTTCAGGCGATTCATATCACCGGCGATGAACGCATCCGGGTTCGCCCGCAGCAAGGCCACCATGGTCTGGCGTACCGACACGGAATCGTTCGGCCGCACCCGCGTCGCGACACCCCAGAGCGTCTCGTTGGCCTGAACCGGCCCGTAGGTGGCTGGACCCGCGTCGCTGGCGGAGGCGACCGACCCCGAACGGGAGGTGGCCGGCGCCGCCGTGGCCGTTCCGGTGTCCGACGCCGCGCTGCCGCCGCCTGCGGACGCTGACCCGCCGCCGACCGCAGCCGCTCCAGCGGGCTCATCGGCATAAACGGGCGGATCCAGCAACAGCGTGTACTCACGAACAAGCTGGCCGCGCGGCCAGCGAACCTGGATCAAAAAGTCCAGAAAGGGTTCCTTGATCGGACGATTGCTGCGGATGGCGATGTAGGGCTTGCCGCCCTCCTGCGCCACGCTGAACTTGAGCTGCGCCAGAGTGAACGGCCGATCGATTCCGGAACGCTGAAACGCCTCCGGCGAAGCTAGAGATACGTTGATCTGGGAGATGTCCTCGACCTGAACGGAAAGCAGCGGAATGCGGGCAACCAGCGGTTCATTCAGAGCCGTCCTGGATTCGATCTTGCCCAGCCCCAACGCCGAAACCGATGATGAAAAGCCGAGTACCGCTAACAGAAGAACGGTGGCGAGTTTTCGTCCCATGTCAGTCCCTTTCGCGGTCACCGGACCGGAGCCGAGGCTCCGGCAGTTCGATTATGTTTTTTGTCGCCGCCATTGCGAAAATCGAGAAACTCTACGCTCAATGGTCCGGCCCGATTCGCCTGTGCCCGGCACGACCCGCGGCGCAACCCTGATCCGATCGACTCGGTCGCGGAGGCCATTAACTCAGTCCGCAGAAGGGCCTGCCGCCGCAATTGGTCGAAATCCCCAGTCACTAAAGTATCCGGTTGAAGTTGTTTCTCACAAGCCCTGGCGTAACTAGCGGCACGAGGCAGATTTTCTTGACATGTGGAAAGCGACCGCCCAACGCACACCGGCATCCGGCCGCCGAAGCCTCGAACAAGGCTGTATCGGCTGAAGGTCGCTACCACGCCCACGGTGCCGACGATGGCGCATCGAAGGCCAAAAAACTTTGCCCTGGTTCGCAGCTTGCAAAAAAATTGCGCCCATTGGGCACACGAAAAGAGAGAACCACTGCCCGGTCAGGAACGATCGTGCCCGTTCGCATCCTCACGGTCGCAGAGGCTCGGGACCGGACCGGGATAGGGGCGCCTCAGACGCCCCAACGCGCGAGGCCGCGCCGTGCCCCGGTCCGGAAACCCGCCTTCAACTCAGTGTTCCAGGAGGATGCGCAGCATGCGACGCAGAGGCTCCGCGGCACCCCAGAGCAGCTGATCACCCACGGTGAACGCGGAAAGGTACTCCGGCCCCATGGCAAGCTTGCGCAGGCGACCCACCGGCACGTTCAGCGTTCCGGTGACCGCCGCCGGCGTCAGCTCATGCTTGCTCCGCTCGGGCTCGTTCGGAATCACCCGGGTCCAGTCGCTGCTCTCCGCCAGGATTCCGCTGATTTCGTCGACAGGCACGTCCCGCGTGAGTTTGACGGTGAGAGCCTGCGCGTGTGAGCGCATCGCCCCGATACGAACGCAGATACCGTCGATGGGGATGGGGTTGCCCTCACGCCCCAGGATCTTGTTGGATTCAACCCCCGCCTTCCATTCCTCACGGCTCTGACCGGACTCCATGGGCTTGTCGATCCAGGGAATCAGGCTTCCGGCCAGGGGGACCTCGAAATTCTCCCGCGGATAGCCGTCACCGGATAGCGCGTCGTTGACGGCCTTGTCGATCTCCAGAATCGCGGAGGAGGGATCCGCGAGGCGATCGCCGGCGGCGTCGCGCAGGTAACCCATCTGGGCCAGCAACTCCCGCATGTGCTTGGCACCGGACCCCGAAGCCGCCTGGTACGTCATCGGCGAAATCCACTCCACGAGACCGTGGTGGAAGAGCCCGCCAACGCCCATCAGCATCAGGCTGACGGTGCAGTTGCCGCCCACGAACGTCTTGGTGCCACCGGCCAGGGCGTCCTTGATGACATCGAGGTTCACCGGGTCCAGCACGATGATGCTCTCGTCGACCATGCGCAACGTGGACGCCGCATCGATCCAGTAGCCCGTCCAGCCGGCCTTGCGCAGCTCGGGGTAAATGGATTCGGTGTAGCCACCGCCCTGACAGGTGACGATGGCGTCCATGGACTTAAGCTCATCGATGCTGTGAGCATCCTTGAGCGCCGGCACGTCCTTGCCGACGTTCGGGCCCGGCTGGCCCGCCTGGGACGTGGAGAAGAACACGGGCTCGATGTCGCGGAAATCGTTCTCCTCGCGCATACGCTCCATGAGAACGGAGCCGACCATGCCCCGCCAGCCAACAAAACCGATGCGATTCATAGATACCTCTCACTGAAATGGATGTTCGGGCGTGCGGCCTGTCGGTGCGCCGGACGCAACCGTTACTGCTGGCTGCGCAGCGCAGCGACGACGGCGTCGCCCATCTCTCGGGTCCCCGCGTTCCGGGTCCCCTCCATGCGGATGTCCGCGGTCCGCAGTCCCTGATCCAGCACACTGCCGACGGCACGCTGAACCCGCTGGGCGAGTTCCGGCTCGTCCAGGCTGTATCTAAGCATCATCGCCAGGGAAAGCGTGGTCGCCAGGGGGTTGGCCACGTCCTGCCCGGCAATGTCCGGGGCCGAACCGTGTACCGGCTCGTAAAGGCCCTTGGAGTGCTCGTCGAGGGAGGCGGACGGCAGCATCCCGATGGATCCGGTCAACATGGCAGCGCAGTCGGAGAGAATGTCGCCGAACATGTTGCCGGTCACCACCACGTCGAACTGCTTGGGTGCCCGGACCAGCTGCATGGCGGCGTTGTCCACGTACATGTGGGACAGCTCCACCGACGGATGGTCCGTTGCCATCGTGTTCATTGTCTCACGCCAGAGCTCGCTGACTTCCAGCACATTGGCCTTGTCCACGGAGCACAGCCGCCCCTGGCGCTTGGCGGCGATGTCGAACGCCAGACGACCGATGCGGCGAATCTCGGATTGCCGATAGACCAGCGTGTTATAGCCCTGCCGTTCACCGCCTTCCAGCTCGCGTATACCGCGGGGCTCACCGAAATAGATACCACCGGTCAGCTCGCGGACGATCATGATGTCCAGCCCCGCCACCACCTCGGGTTTCAGGGCGGACGCCGCGGCGAGTTGCGGGTACAGAATGGCCGGACGCAGGTTGCCGAACAGATCCAGCTCGCGGCGGATGGCCAGCAGGCCCCGCTCCGGGCGCTTGGCGCGCTCGATGCTATCCCATTTCGGGCCGCCCACCGCACCCATCAATACGGCGTCGGCGGATCGGGCCAGATCCAGCGTGCCGACCGGCAGGGGCTCGCCTTCGGCGTCCACCGCGGCCCCGCCGATGAGCCCGTGTTCCGTCTCCGCGTTGAAACCGAAGTCCGCGCGCAGGCACTCGATCACCTTTTCGGCCTCTGCCACGATCTCAGGTCCGATGCCGTCGCCCGGCAGAATCAGTATCTTTTTCGTCATTTCGCCCTGTCGTCGCTCGTTGCTGTTTCGGACGTTTGGGATTCAGCCACAGATGGACACGGATGAATCGGATTGAGAGAGAAAGATTTCATTTAGCCGCCGATGAACGCGGATGAACGCAAATCGAGGGAGCAGCGGTAGCCTGCCTGACGCCACGACCGGGTCGAACCGCTCTTCGCACAGGGGAAGGCGCGGCACGGCGAGAGATCCTGAGCTCCGAGCCCACGACCGGGCTCACCGGCCCTCACAACATTCGCGTTTATCTGCGTCCATCGGCGGCTAAACAGAAATTCCCCATCCGATTCATCCGTGTCCATCTGTGGCCAAGGTTCTCCGCGGCTCACTCGCCGAACAGCCACGGGGTCTCGGTGCGCCGGCGCGCCTCGTAGGCGCGGATGGCGTCGGCGTGCTGCAGCGTCATGCCGATCTCGTCCAGCCCCTCCACCAGCGCGTGCTTGCGGTAGGGGTCGATGTCGAAGTGGTGCACCGCCCCGCTCGGCGTGGTCAGCGTCTGCCCCGGCAGGTCCACCGTCAGCCGGTAGCCCTCGGTGGCCGCCACCTCGGCGAACAGCCCGTCCACCACCGACTCCTCCAGCACCACCGGCAGGATGCCGTTCTTGGTGCAGTTGTTGTAGAAGATGTCGGCAAAGCTCGGCGCCACCAGCACCCGGATGCCGTAGTCCGCCAGCGCCCACGGTGCGTGCTCCCGCGAGGAGCCGCAGCCGAAGTTCCGCCGCGCCAGCAGAATGCTCGCCCCGGCGTAGCGCGGCTGGTTGAGCACGAAATCCGGGTTCACCCGCCGCCGGCTGTGGTCCTGACCCGGCTCGCCCGGGTCCAGGTAGCGCCAGGCGTCGAAGAGGTTGGGACCAAAGCCGCTGCGCTTGATCGACTTCAGGTACTGCTTGGGAATGATGGCGTCGGTGTCCACGTTCGCCCGGTCCAGCGGAACCACCAGCCCTTCGTGATGCTTCAGCGCCTCCATCTCACAGCTCCCTGACGTCGGTGAAGTGTCCGGCCACCGCCGCGGCGGCCGCCATCGCCGGGCTCACCAGGTGCGTGCGACCGCCCTGGCCCTGCCGGCCCTCGAAGTTGCGGTTGGAGGTGGAGGCGCAGCGCTCCCCCGGCTCCAGGCGGTCGGCGTTCATCGCCAGGCACATGGAGCAGCCCGCCTCCCGCCACTCGAAGCCGGCCTCGCGGAAGACGGCGTCCAGCCCCTCTTCCTCGGCCTGGCGCTTCACCAGCCCGGAGCCCGGCACCACCATGGCGAGCTTGATGCTCTCGGCCACCCGCCGGCCGCGCACCACGGCCGCGGCGGCCCGCAGGTCCTCGATCCGCGAGTTGGTGCACGAGCCGATGAAGATCTTGTCCGGGCGGATGGCACTGATCGCCATCCCCGCCTCCAGCCCCATGTAGGCCAGCGCCCGCTCCATGCCCTCGCGCCGGCTCGCGTCCGCCTCCGCCGCCGGGTCCGGCACGCAGCCGTCCACCGCCGCCACCATCTCCGGGGAGGTGCCCCAGCTCACCTGCGGGCGAATCGCCGCGGCGTCGATCTCCACCACCCGGTCGAACTCGGCGTCGGCGTCGCTGTGCAGCGTGCGCCAGTACGCGGCCGCCGCCTCCCACTGCTCCCCGCTCGGCGAGTACGGGCGCTCGCGCAGGTACTCGATGGTGGTCTCGTCCACGCCCACCAGCCCGCAGCGCGCCCCGGCCTCGATGGCCATGTTGCACACCGTCATCCGCCCTTCCACGGAAAGATTCTGGATCGCCTCGCCGGCAAACTCGATGGCGTAGCCGGTGCCACCGGCGGTGCCGATGCGCCCGATCACCGCCAGCACCACGTCCTTCGCCGTCACCCCGGGACCCAGCTCACCGTCCACCCGCACCAGCATCCGCTTCGACTTCGCCTGCACCAGCGTCTGCGTCGCCAGCACGTGCTCCACCTCGGAGGTGCCAATGCCGAAGGCAAGCGCTCCCAGCGCCCCGTGCGTGGCCGTGTGCGAGTCCCCGCACACCACCGTCATCCCCGGCTGCGTCAGCCCCTGCTCCGGGCCGATCACGTGCACGATCCCCTGGCGCGGGTCCGCCATGCGGAACTCGGTGATGCCATAGCGCTCGCAGTTGGCGTCCAGCGTCTCCACCTGCAGCCGCGAGACCGGGTCCGCAATGCCCCCGGCCCGCTCGGTGGTCGGCACGTTGTGGTCCGCCACCGCTACGTTCGCATCCACCCGCCACGGCTCCCGCCCCGCCAGACGCAGACCCTCGAACGCCTGCGGCGAGGTCACCTCGTGCACCAGGTGTCGGTCGATGTACAGCAGCACCGTCCCGTCCGCATTCGTGCGCACCACGTGCGCGTCCCAAAGCTTGTCGTAGAGCGTCTGTCCGGTCATGGGTTCGTCCACCTCGATTGCTGTGAACCGATACTGAACGACGAGTTTCCATTCGACAAATTCATATATATTATCGAACGCATAACCATCTGGAATTTGTTTAAGGACCTACCGTGGATATCGCCGGCCTCCAGGCCTTTATCGCCGTCGCCGAACATCGGTCCTTTTCCGCCGCCGCCGAGTCGCTACACCTGACTCAGCCCGCCGTCAGCAAGCGCATTGCCGCGCTCGAGGACATGGTGCGCGTACGTCTCTTCGATCGGGTGGGCCGACGGGTTCTGCTGACGGAGGCCGGGGCGCAGCTCTATCCCCGTGCCCGCCGCATCATGTCGGAGGTGGAGGACGGGCGGCGGGCGCTGAGCAATCTCTCCGGCACCGTGGGCGGCGTGCTGTCGCTGGCGACGAGCCACCACATCGGGCTGCACCGAATGCCGCCAATACTGCGGGAGTTCCGGGTCCTGTATCCCCACGTGCGTCTGGACCTGCGTTTCATGTCCTCCGAGGACGCCTACAACGCTGTCGTGGACGGGCAGGTGGAACTCGCGGTCGTCACCCTTTCGCCGGCGCCTTCAGCGCAGATTGAGTCGGTGCCGTTGTGGAATGACGAGCTGGTGGTCACCGCCCGCGGCGACGAAGACGGACGGCAGCCGGACCTGCAGGAAATTGCCTCGCGCCCGGCAATTCTGCCCGGCCCGGAGACGTTCACACGGCAGATCATCGACTCGACGCTCGCGGCGGAGGGAATCTCGCCGCGCGTGGAGCTGTCCACCAACTACCTGGAAACCATCAAGATGATGGTGACCGTGGGTCTTGGCTGGAGCGTCCTGCCCGCCGGCATGCTGGACGCCGAGCTGACGCGCATCCCGTTCCGCGGCAACCCGGTATATCGTCCGCTGGGGCTGGTGCGTCACCCGGCGCGTACCCCCTCCAACGCGGGCCGCGCCATGCGGGAGCTCCTGGTTCGGGCCGGTGCCGCCGGAACACAGCGCGATTGA
>JASFMS010000006.1:0-13170 GCA_050117435.1 Ectothiorhodospiraceae bacterium
AACGAGATCTTCGACTACGGCCGACCGGCGGCGGTCCGACTGGCCGTACTGGTGGACCGGGGCGACCGCGAGCTCCCCATCGCCGCCGACGTCACCGGCACCCGCGTGGAACTGGATGCGGGGGAACAGATCAAGCTCGGCGGCCCGGACCCCCTGGAACTCACGATCAAAAAGCGGCAGTCATGACGAGTCAGCTCGACAGTAACGGCAGGCTGAGGCATTTCCTCACCACAGAGGGGCTCTCACGGGAGCTGCTGACCCGCATTCTGGACACTGCGGAGTCTTTTTCGGGGGTCATCGGCAAATCGGTCAAGAAGGTGCCGCTGCTTCGCGGCCGCACCGTCATCAACCTCTTCTTCGAATCCAGCACCCGAACGCGCACCACCTTCGAACTCGCCGCCAAGCGACTCTCCGCGGACGTGCTCAACGTCAACGTGGCCACCACGACCACCAAGGGCGAAAGCCTGCTGGACATGCTCCGAAACCTGGAAGCGATGCAGGCGGACATGTTCGTGATCCGCCACGCCGAAAGCGGTGCTGCGGCGTATTTCGCCGCCAATGTTCACGAGGGGGTAAGCGTTCTCAACGCCGGCGACGGCCGCCACGCCCATCCTACCCAGGCCATGCTGGATGCCTTCACCGTGCGCCGCCACAAGGGGGCTTTCGAGCCACTGCGCGTCGCCATCGTGGGCGACATTCTGCACTCCCGCGTGGCGCGCTCGCAGATCCACGCCCTCAACGGTCTGGGCACGGGAGAAGTCCGGGTAATCGCGCCGCGCACGCTACTGCCCAGGGACATCGAGGGCATGGGCGTGCACGTCTACCATGACCTCGATCGAGGCCTTCGGGACGTGGACGTGGTCATCATGCTGCGGCTGCAACGCGAACGCATGCAGGGCGCGCTGCTGCCCAGCGAACACGAGTATTTCCGCCGCTACGGACTGAGCGAGTCGCGGCTGGCCGTGGCCAAACCCGATGCCATCGTCATGCACCCGGGTCCGATCAACCGCGGCGTGGAGATCGATTCCGCCGTGGCCGACGGCCCGCGCTCGGTCATCCTGGAGCAGGTGACCAACGGCATCGCCGTGCGCATGGCCGTCATGTCCATGGTGCTGGGCGCCCACCCGGGAAACGCGGAGGAAAGCGAATGAGCCGTGTCCGGATCACCGGCGGGCGGGTGGTGGACCCGGCCACCGGCCTCGACCGTGTAGCCGACGTCTGCATCGCCGACGGCAGAATCATCGCCGTGGGCGGGACGCCGCCGGACTTCGGCGCGGACGAGACCATCGACGCCACCGGACGGGTGGTATGCCCCGGCCTCATCGATATTGCCGTGCGGCTGCGCGAACCCGGCGAGGAGCACAAGGCAACCATCGACAGCGAAGCCAGAGCCGCTGTTTCCGCCGGTATCACGACCCTCGTCTGTCAGCCCGACACCACCCCCGTCATGGACACACCGTCAGTGGTGGAAATGATGCACCGGCGCGCCGAGGAAACCGGGGCCGCGCGCGTCGTCCCGGCCGGAGCGCTGACCCTCGGCCTGCACGGCGAGCAGATCAGCGAAATGGCCGCACTGCGTGAGGCCGGCTGCCCGGTCGTCGCCGATGGCGGCCGGCCGGTGGCGAACACCCTGTTCCTGTCCCGGGCGCTGGAATACGCCGCCACCTTCGACCTGCCGGTCATGCTGACACCGGCGGACCCCTGGCTGGCGGCGGCCGGCTGTGTTCACGACGGGCCGGTGGCCACCCGGCTCGGTCTCGCCGGCATCCCGGAGGCGGCGGAAACGGCGGGTCTGGCACGCTACCTTGCCGTCACCGAGCAGGTGGGCGCGCCGGTCCACTTCGGGCGCCTGTCCACGGGTCAGGCGCTGGCGCAGATACGCCGGGCTCGGGAGAGCGGGCAGCCGACCACGGCCGACGCCGCCATCCATCAGCTTTTCCTTACCGAAAACGACGCTACGGGCTTCGACGGCCGTTTTCACCTGCAACCGCCCCTGCGTACCACAACGGACCGTGACGCCCTGCGGCAGGCACTTGCCGACGGCCTGCTGGATGTCATCTGCTCGGATCATCAACCACACGATGCGGATGCCAAGAAGGGACCGTTCGCCGGCACCGCCTCCGGGGCATCGGGTCTGGACACGCTTCTGCCCATGCTCCTGCGCCTGGTGGACGACGGGCTGGTTTCCCTCTCGGCGGCGCTCGCCGCGGTAACCAGCAATCCCGCCGCGATCCTCGGCCTGGAATCCGGCCGGCTCGGCGAAGGGGCGCCGGCGGATATCTGCATTCTGGATCCGGACGCCGTGTGGTGGTGCCGGCCGGAGACACTGCGCAGCCGCGGCAAGAACTCGCCCTTCCTGGGCTGGGAGCTGCCCGGGCGGGTGACCCACACCCTGGTGGACGGCCGGGTGGTCTACCGCAACGACGAAGCCCCCTGAACCCGATACCGCCCATGGAATCCCGCACACGAGTGGTGGACGTGGCCCCGGTAACGGATGGCTGGCGATTCGTGCGTGTGCACTGGAAAGCAGCTCCGATTCTGGCCGGGCAGGTCCTGGACCTTCACACCGAGACCGGTCATCTGGCCCTGGCGGTCAGCGCCGCAAGCCTGAAGGAAGATTGGATCGGCGGAGTACTGCCCCCCGGGACTGCCCCCAGTTGGCTCCGACCCGGTCTGGCGGGTGCCGGTCGGCTGACCCCTCAAGGGCTGGAGCCCGGCATGGGTCCAGGCGCGGTGGTTTTCGCCGACGCTTGCGGCATCGGCCCCGCGCTCTACCTCGCGCAACACGCACCGCATCCGCCTCGCGTGGTCCTGCTGGATGGCACTCAGGGGGTTCCGGCGCGCCTGCGCCCGTCCCGCTTCATGGTCCCGGGGGTGGCAGCCGAGGCGATTGCCGGTGTCGGCATGCTCGAGGAGCTGGAATGCCCCAGCCGGATCGCGGCCCCGGAGGGCCGCCCGGGATGCCAGGAAGACACCGCACTCGAAATGCTCAGAGGCTACCTGAGCGCCATGGCGCCGCCGCAGCGCTCACGCACACGCCTGATCGCCTTCGTCCGCGCCGGGGCGCTATCCGCCTGTGTGAGCGATTTGCGCGCCGCCGTCGAGGATCTCCGGATCGTGGAGATCCCCGTCGCCCGGAGCGCGTGAGGCGAGGTCGCGTCAGTCGTCGGAAAGTATGCTGATGTCGTCGGCGGCGCGCTCCATCTTCTCCTTGGCGTGCTGATCGCCCAGCTTCGCCATCAGCCGCACCTCGTTGGCGGAATCCGCGTATCGCAGCGCGTCCTCGTAGGTGATCGAGCCGGCCTTGAACAGCTCGTAGAGGTGTTGATCGAATGTCTGCATTCCCTGTTCCCGGGAACGCTTCATGATCTCCTTGAGCTCGTGCACCTCGCCGTTGTGGATCTTGTCGGACACCAGCGGGGTCCCCAGCAGGATCTCCACCGCGGGTATGCGTCCGCGGCCGTCCGGCGTGGGAATGAGCTGCTGGGCGATAATGGCCCGGAGGTTGAGGGACAGGTCGGTAAGCAGCTGGTCCCGGCGGTCGGTGGGGAAGAAGTTGATGATGCGGTCCATGGCCTGGTTGGCGTTGTTCGCGTGCAGCGTGGCCAGGCAGAGATGCCCCGTCTCCGCGAAGGCGATGGCGTAGTCCATGGTTTCGCGGGTCCGGATCTCGCCGATGAGAATCACGTCCGGGGCCTGACGCAGGGTATTCTTCAGCGCCACCTCGAAGGACTCGGTGTCGATGCCCACCTCGCGCTGCGTCACGATGCACCCCTTGTGCTGATGCATGTACTCGATGGGGTCCTCGATGGTGATCAGGTGGCCGGCGCTGTTTTCATTGCGGAAACCGATCATCGAGGCCAGCGAGGTGGACTTGCCGGTGCCGGTGGCGCCGACGAAGATGATCAGCCCGCGCTTGGTCATGGAGAGATCCTTGAGGATCGGCGGCAGGCGCAGCGCCTCCACCGTCGGAATCTCCGTCTCGATCCGGCGCAGCACCATGCCGGTGTTGTTGCGCTGATAGAAAGCGCTGACGCGGAAGCGCCCCAACCCTTTGGCGCTGATGGCGAAATTGCACTCCCGGCTCTGCTGGAACTCCCGGCGCTGGCGCTCGTCCATGATGGACGTCACCACCTGATGCGCCTGCTCGGCGGTGAGCTTGGTTTTGGTCACGGGCATGATCCGCCCCGCCACCTTCATGCTCGGCGGAAGCCCGGCGGTAATGAAGAGGTCCGACCCCTTCTTCTGCACCATCAGCTCGAGCAGCGAATTGAAATCCATCGTCGAAGCCCCCTTCATGCCGCCTCTCCCGGCGACGTCGCGATCCATCAGCACTGTGAGCGCGCAGTGGCGCGCCCACACTCCCCCCGATCAACCGATCAACGAATTGATCAATCAACCGCAATATCTAATTGAACATCTCCTTGTTGGCCGCCTTCGCCCGGGCGTCCAGTTTGGAGATGAAACCGCGACGCAACAGCTGCTGAAGGTTCTGGTCCAGCGTCTGCATACCCACGGACTGGCCGGTCTGGATGGCCGAATACATCTGCGCCACCTTGTCCTCGCGAATGAGGTTCCGGATCGCCGGCGTGCCGATCATGATCTCGTGAGCCGCGATTCGTCCGCCGCCGGTCTTCTTCAGCAGCGTCTGGGCGATGACCGCGCGCAGGGACTCCGAGAGCATGGAGCGGACCATGGATTTCTCGGCGGCCGGGAAGACGTCGATGATTCGGTCGATGGTCTTGGCGGCGGAGCTTGTATGCAGCGTCCCGAAGACCAGGTGACCGGTCTCCGCGGCGGTAAGCGCGAGACGGATGGTTTCCAGATCGCGCAGCTCGCCGACCAGGACCACGTCCGGGTCCTCGCGCAGCGCCGAGCGCAGGGCCTCGGCGAAACCGAGGGTATCCCGGTGCACCTCGCGCTGGTTGACCAGGCATTTCTTCGACTCGTGGACGAACTCGATCGGGTCCTCAATGGTGAGGATATGCTCGTGATAGTTGTCGTTCTTGTAGTCGATCATCGCCGCCAGCGTGGTGGACTTGCCCGAACCCGTGGGTCCGGTCACCAGCACCAGCCCGCGCGGATTGTCGGAAATGGTCTTGAAGACGTCGGGGGCGCCCAGGTCATCCAGCGTGAGCACGTTGGACGGGATGGTTCGAAACACCGATGCCGCGCCGCGGTTGTGGTTGAACGCATTCACGCGGAAACGCGCCAGTCCGCTGATCTCGAAAGAGAAATCGGTCTCCAGGTATTCTTCGTAGTCCTTGCGCTGCTTGTCGTTCATGATGTCGTAGATCAGCGCGTGGACTTCCTTGTGCTCCATGGGGGGCAGGTTGATTCGACGCACATCACCGTCCACCCGTATCATTGGCGGCAATCCGGCGGAGATGTGCAGGTCGGAGGCGTTGTTCTTCACGCTGAAGGCCAATAGGTCAGCGATGTCCATTGAAAACCCCCAGTTCGGTTCTTATCTGGCGTTTTGACTGCAGACGCCCTTGTACGGACTCTGCCCGGAAACTACCACACCCGCTGTAAGGCAGCATGGCAACTGTACTGTTTCAGGCCTGGTACCCGCCTCTGCGGCCCTCCGCGACGGCGGCAGGCTCAGGGGAGCGAGCGTGACGGACCCAGACAACGCTATCGGCACACGCATCGCCAAGGTTGAGCGCCGCATCCGCGAGGCGGAGATTCGATACCATCGCCCCGCCGGCAGCGTGTCGCTGCTGGCGGTGAGCAAGACCCAGCCGGCGGAGGCGATTCGTGCCGCCGTGGCCGCCGGACAACGTGCCTTCGGAGAAAACTACCTGCAGGAGGCACTGCGGAAGATCGACGCCCTCGCGGACGTCGATCTTCAATGGCATTTCATCGGGCCCCTGCAGTCGAATAAATCAAAGCCTGTGGCCGAGCGCTTTGACTGGATTCACACTATTGACCGATTGAAGGTCGCCAAACGTCTCTCGGAGCAGCGCCCGGCGGAAAAGCAGCCGCTGCAGTGCTGCATTCAGGTGAACGTCAGCGGCGAGGCGAGCAAATCCGGCGTCGAGCCCGGCGCGCTGCGGGAACTGGCCGAGCAGGTGGCCGAACTGCCGGGACTGCGTCTGCGCGGCCTCATGGCGCTGCCGGCGCCGGAAACCGAATTCGAACGCCAGAGGCGTCCGCTGCGGCAGCTGCGCGAGCAGCTGGAGAACCTGCAGGCAGCGGGCCTGGCGCTGGATACGCTGTCCATGGGGATGTCGTCGGATCTGGAAGCCGCCATCGCCGAAGGGTCCACGCTGGTTCGCGTCGGTACCGACATTTTCGGTCCGCGGCGCTACTGACACGGTATTTGGGAGGACGAACAACATGACGCAGAAGACCATCGCCTTCATCGGCGGCGGCAATATGGCACGTAGCCTGATTGGCGGGCTTATTGCCGACGGCTATTCGCCGGAGCGCATCCGCGTCGCCGATCCGAACGCGGAGCGCCGCACGGAAATGCAGGGCCGATTCGGCGTCCAGGTCTTCGAGGACAACCTCGATGCGTCCGCCGGCGCCGATGCCGTCGTCCTCGCCATCAAGCCGCAGATGCTAAAGGGTGTGGCCGAGCCCCTTGGCCCGCAGGTGCGCAAGGAAGGAAGCCTTGTCATCTCCATCGCCGCCGGTGTCCGCGAACCGGATATCAGCCGCTGGCTGGGGGGCGGCGTGGCCGTGGTCCGCACGATGCCGAATACACCGGCGCTGGTGCAGACCGGAGCGACGGCGCTGTTCGCCAACGCGCACGTCACCGAGGAGCAGAAAGGGCTCGCGGAATCCCTGATGCGGGCAGTGGGGCTGACCCAGTGGCTGGACCGCGAACCTCTGATGGACGCAGTCACGGCGATCTCCGGCAGCGGTCCCGCCTATTTCTTTCTCCTCATGGAGGCCCTCGAGGACGCCGGCGCGGAGCTGGGCCTGCCCCGGGAAACCGCCCGGCTGCTCACCCTGGAGACGGCCCTGGGGGCCGCGCGCATGGCGCTGGAGAGCGAGGAGGAGCCGGCCAGACTGCGCCAGCGCGTCACCTCGCCCGGCGGCACCACCGAGGCGGCGACCACGGTGCTTGAAGACGGGGGCATCCGGGAACTCTTCGAGCGCGCGGTGCGCGCCGCGGCGGGCCGGGCCGACGAGCTTGGCCGCATGCTGGGGGATCAGGAATGAGCGGCGCCTACCTGTCGAACCCGTTGGCGTTTCTCGTCGACACGCTGTTCAGTCTCTACATTCTGGTGGTCATGCTGCGCTTTCTTCTGCAGTGGGTGCGCGCGGACTTCTACAACCCGGTTTCCCAGTTCCTGGTTCGCGTGACCCAGCCGGTGCTGCGCCCCTTGCGCCGGTTCATTCCGGGTGTGGGCGGCGTCGACGTGGCATCGCTGGTGCTGATGGTGGTGCTGCAGGCGTTGGCGCTGGCCCTGATCATGATGATCTACGGCGTTACGCCGCGCGTTCCCTACATCCTGGTGCGAACCCCCGCCGAGCTGATCTCCACGCTGCTCAATCTCTACCTGATAGCGATCATCGTTCAGGCGATCCTGTCTTGGGTGAACCCGGGTCACTACCACCCGGCGATGGCGCTGCTCTACAGCCTCACCGAGCCGGTGATGCGGCCCTTCCGGCGACTCATCCCGGTCATCGGCGGAATCGACCTGAGTCCGCTGGCTGCGCTGTTGGCAATTCAGGTCGCCAAGATGCTGATTCTGCCGCCGCTTAACCATGTAGCGCCGCCGTTTTTCTGAGTTCTGACGCGTCGGCGCCGTCGTATTGCCTCGTACCGGCGGCGCCTTTATTCTTGACCTCCTTTTCGATTCCGGACCCGGAAACCCATGCCTGAGTCCATCCCGGCGGATTCAGTCGGCCTGGTTACGCCGCAACGCCACGAATTTCGTGAACCGCTTCCGCTGGAGTGCGGACGCGAGCTGGCGTCCTACGAGCTGGTGTACGAGACCTACGGCAATCTCAATGCCGATCGCAGCAATGCGGTCATGGTCTGCCATGCGCTGTCCGGAAGCCACCACGCCGCCGGCTACCACTGCGAGCAGGACCGCAAACCCGGCTGGTGGGAGACGTGCATCGGGCCGGGCAAACCCATCGACACCGACCGCTTCTTCGTTGTCTGCTGCAACAACCTGGGCGGCTGCCACGGCTCCACCGGACCGTCGAGCATCAATCCCGCCACGGGCCAGCCCTACGGGCCGGACTTTCCCATGATGACGGTGCGCGACTGGGTACGAAGCCAGGCGAGGCTGGCGGACGCCCTCGGCATCGAGCGCTGGGCCGCCGTGGTCGGCGGAAGCCTGGGCGGGATGCAGGCCCTGCAGTGGGCGATGGACTATCCGGACCGGGTGGCCAATGCCGTGGTGGTGGCCGCCGCCCCCAGGCTCTCCGCCCAGAACATCGCCTTCAACGAGGTGGCGCGCCAGGCAATACGTTCCGATCCCGACTTCCACGGCGGACGCTACCAGGCTTACGACGCCGTGCCCCGGCGAGGCCTGATGCTGGCACGCATGCTCGGCCACATCACCTACCTCTCCGAGGAATCCATGCGCGCGAAGTTCGGCCGGGACCTGCGCAACAAGGCGGACTACGACTTCCACTACGAGGTGGAATTCGAGGTGGAGAGTTACCTGCGCTACCAGGGCCAATCCTTCGTCGACCGTTTCGACGCCAACACCTATCTGCTGATGACCAAGGTTCTGGACTACTTCGACCCGGCGGCGGAACACGGTGGTGTGCTGTCGAAAGCGCTGGCCGGCGTGACCGCGCGCATCCTGGTGGTGGCGTTCACCAGCGACTGGCGGTTCGCGCCCGCACGCGGCCGCGAGATCGTCCGCGCCCTGCTGGACGGCGACAAGGACGTAAGCTACGCGGAGATCGAGGCCGAACACGGCCACGACGCCTTCCTGATGCCCGTGGATCGCTACATCCGGGTATTCCGCACCTTCATGCAGCGGGCGGCAGCGGAGGTGGGAGCGTGAGCGGACTGCGCGGTGATCTGCAGGTTGTAGCGGACTGGATCCCGGCCCGGGCTCGCGTGCTGGACCTGGGCTGCGGTGACGGCAGTCTCCTGCGGCATCTGCAGGACAGTCGCCAGGTCACGGGCTACGGCCTGGAAATCGACCCCGCCAAGGTCACCGACTGCGTGGCCAACGGCGTCAACGTGATTCATACGGACCTGGACCAGGGGCTGTCGGATTTCGATGCCGACTCCTTCGACACGGTAGTAATGACGCAGACATTGCAGGCCGTTCGACGCCCGGACCAGCTGCTGGATGAAATGCTGCGTGTGGGCCGGGAAGGGATCGTTACGTTCCCCAACTTCGCCTTCTGGCGGCTCCGCTACTATCTTACGGTTCTCGGGCGCATGCCCATGAGCGGAGCGCTTTCCTACGGCTGGTACGAAACGCCCAACATCCACCTCTGCACACTCCGCGACTTCGAGGAGCTCTGCCGGGAAAAGGGCATACGCATCACCCGGCGCCAGGTTTTGTCCCACGACCTGCGCCGCCCGCTGCTGGCAACCTATTTCCCGAACCTGCTGGCCGAGATTGCTATCTACCGCTTCGAGCGGCGTTGAGGAAACGCTGAATAATTCCCGCGTGCCTCTGCGCTTCATAGCGGCGCTGTGGCAAGGCGGCGTTCGCCGTGAATGGCCGTAGCCCTTTACAAGAACGCCAACGCAGTCCACAGGGCCGCTGTGAAGCGCCCATAGATCATCCGCTTCTGTGCTCGATTGGAGGGGAACCGACTGCGGTCAAAGCGAGCACAGCGTTCGGGGTCAATGGCCCGCGCGAATTGTTCAGCGTCTCCTTAAGCCCTGCGGCATTCCGAAAAGCCGGGGCACCGGC
Organism: Ectothiorhodospiraceae bacterium; assembly: GCA_050117435.1. Taxonomy (GTDB): domain Bacteria; phylum Pseudomonadota; class Gammaproteobacteria; order Nitrococcales; family Nitrococcaceae; genus JASFMS01. Next base: position 9,855 of record JASFMS010000006.1, read on the forward strand.
CAGCCGCTTGCATTCGGGCATCCCCTGAGCGCTAAACTTGGGAAGGTGTCGGGCGATCTTTTCCGGTACGCGCACCGGGAGTCGTTCGGCGACTCGCGCACCCCTGATAACGAGATTGCCGATGCAAAGGATCGCCCGCTTCGTCCTCGGACTCACCCTGGCTCTACTGGTCTCCCAGCCCGCGCTTGCCGAGCGTTTCCAGAGCTTCGCCGGCGGCTACCAGGTGCACTACAACGCCGTGCCCACCGGCATGTTGGACCCCGCCGTCGCGAGGGCCTACAACATCCCGAGAAGCCGGGGTACGGGGCTGCTGACGGTGTCGCTGCTCAATGAGGGCAAACCCGTACGCGCACGGATCTCGGCGCTCGCGGCGAACATGAACGAGCAGATGCGGGTAATCGATATGCGCGAGGTGCGTGAAGCAGACGCCGTGTATTACATCGGTACGTTCCGGGCATCCCAGCGCGAGCGGCTGCGCTTTCAACTGCAAGTGTCGCCGGCGGCGGCATCCGTGGGACCGTTCAACGTCGAGTTCGCTCAGGATTTCTTCGCTGACTGAGGGCGTTCCCGCGGGAGGAGAGGCACCTGCCATGGCGACCTGGCTGATTACACACCCCTTGTTCCTGGAGCACGATACCGGGCCCGGACACCCCGAGGCGCCGGCGCGCCTGAGGGCGATACTGGAGGCCCTGGAGGCGCCGGAATTCGAGGCACTGGAGCGTCGCGAGGCCGAAGCGGCAACGCTGGACCAGCTCTGCCTCGTGCATCTGCAAAGCTATGTGGAGGAGACGCTGGCCTTCATTCCCCGGGAGGGACTGCGGTCCATTGACGCGGACACCATCGTCAGCCCGGCTTCCGGCGACGCCGCTCTGCACGCCGCCGGTGCCGTGGTTCAGGGCGTGGACGCCGTGATGCAGGGTGAGGCGGAGCGGGTATTCTGCGCCGTGCGCCCGCCCGGCCACCACGCCGAACGGGACCACGCCATGGGCTTCTGTCTGTTCAATAACGTAGCCGTGGGCGCGGCCCATGCACAACGGGCGCACAGCGCGACTCGTGTCGCCGTGGTCGACTTCGACGTTCACCACGGCAACGGCACCCAGGCCATGCTGGGCGGACGCGACGGCTTTTTCTACGCATCCACCCACCAGTCGCCCCTGTTTCCCGGAACCGGCCGCCGCCAGGACAACCGGCCCAACGCGCTATGCAACGTTCCGCTGCCGGCGGGGGCCGATTCCGAGGCATTCCGCAGCCACTTCCACAGCGAGATCGTCAGCCGGCTCATCGACTTCGACCCGGACATCATCCTGATCTCCGCCGGTTTTGACGCCCACCGCGCGGACCCGCTCGCCGGTCTGAACCTGACAGAGGACGATTTCGCCTGGGCAACCCAGGAGCTGACGGCTGTCGCGGACTACTGCTGCCGTGGCCGCATCGTCTCGACGCTGGAAGGTGGCTACAACCTCACGGCACTGGCCCGAAGCGCCGCTGCCCATGTCCGTGCCCTGATGGCATAGGCACCCGCCAATCCGCACCGCCGGAGCCTCGGCCCGGGCGCGTGCCCCGTAGCGATCCGGCTCGCGCCCGACCCGTCAACGCCGGGACGGCCCGGAAAGGCAACCGCTCGTCGGATCTGTGGGTTTATACACCTTGACAGGGATAGTTATTCACACTTACCCCCGGCGCGCGTCATTCCGCCGGATCCGCAGATTCGATGAAACGACGCGGCGTGCATAAATCATTGTTTTCAAGGAGAAACGCCTGACCTGATGGAAATTTCGTCGAAGTGACGGTATCGGCGTGGGCAAGCGGTTTTCGCTCCGATGGGAACATCCCGTCCACAGGGTTATCCACAGGTTCTGTGGAAATCCCCGATTTTCGCGTTCGGGTAGGGGATTAACCACGCCCCCGCTGCTGCTCGGGCAAAGGTCCCGCCGTGCCGGCCTGAGGCGCCCGAACATCATCGAACTCCAGCCAGGCCAGACGTGCTCCACGCCAGGGCTGCCCCGCCAGCGGGCACGGATAGAGCGAATGACGCGTCGGAAACAGAAGCCCGTCGAAAGACTCGTAGCCGGCGACCTCCTGCGCCACCCGAATCAGTCCGCCGTAGGCCTGAGGCGAGTAGTCCACCTGCCGGACGAGCCCGCGACTGTCCACGTGGAGTTGCAGCCGCGACGACGGCAATGGCACATCCCCGGGAAAATGAACGCCGAGCCGCTCCCAGTGGTCCGTGGAGCCTTTGCCCCCCGTTACCTCATCGGCACCCACTCCAACCCGGCAGAGAAGCAGCGGCAGGAGGAGCGAATGCCACAGGATCACACCGGCGACGAAGAGCAGATCAAGGCTGTCCCAGACCATCCAGTGCCGCAATGAGCGGGTAACGGGACCGGGCGTCGGCCGGTCGGAAACGATCTCCCCGGCGTCGTTTTCCACTCTCACGCGCCGCGGTTCGAAAACCCCTGTCAGCCCCGTTTCCGGAAACGGCGCGAACGTGGCACTGAAATTCCGAACGTCCAGCGCAACGTCCACGCCACGGAAAGGCCGAGGCTGGAGGTGCGACATGAACTCGGCGCCGCCCATGGAAAAGCTCGCCATGACGCGACTCGAGGCGGTCCATCGCTCACGGCCGCCCTGCGCCTGCACTATCCGATCGATCAAGGACTCGACCATGGTTCCGCAATTGCCGATCCTGCCACCGAAACAACGCTCAACACCGCACGCTCGGCGCTCGCGCTGCAATACGATACCGCGCCGCCGCTACCGGGGCATGCCTACCGCAAGATTAGTAAATGATTTCCGTTTGCGGAAATACTGCGGGCGCCGACCCCGCGTCACGGCCGGTGGGACTCGGCCAGGTATTCCCGGGACTGCATCTCGATAAGCCGACTTGCGGTGCGCTCGAACTCGAACGCCAGGCGGCGGCCATGGTAGAGGCGCTTCGGCGTATCCTCGGCGGTAACGATGAGCTTCACGCGCCGATCGTAGAACTCGTCGACCAGGGAAATGAAGCGCCGGGCCCGATCCTCGCTCTCCCGGTCGAATACCGGAACCCCGGATACAAGCACCGTGTGGAACATGCGCGCGATCTCCATGTAGTCCGCCTGGCCGCGGGGGCCGTCGCAGATCCCTGCGAAATCGAACCAGACCACCCCGTCGCCCAGGCGGCGCGCCGGAATTCGACGGCCTTCCACTTCCAGCTCGGTGCCGGACTCCGCCGCGCCCGGGCACATCTGCGCAAAGTCGTTCGCCAGCGCCTCCTCGCCCGCTGCGTCGACGGGGCTGTGGTAAATCTCGGCGCGCTCGAGAAACCGCAGCCGGT
>JASFMS010000007.1:0-12758 GCA_050117435.1 Ectothiorhodospiraceae bacterium
GTAGCCCGGGTTACGCTTGTGCACTCGGTTAGAATGCCATCGACGCTGATCAGCCCAATTAACCAATTAACGAATCAACCAATTAACCAATGCTCACCTACCAACGGCAATTCATCCAGTTCGCCCTGGACCGCGGGGTGCTGCGCTTCGGCGACTTCACCCTCAAGTCCGGGCGGCGCAGCCCCTATTTCTTCAATGCCGGGCTGTTCAACAGCGGTGGGGCGCTGGCGCGTCTGGGGGAGTATTATGCCCGCGCCGTGATGGACGCGGGCGTGGAGTTCGACATGCTCTTCGGGCCCGCCTACAAGGGCATTCCGCTGGCGGCCGCCACCGCCATCGCGTTGTCGGAGCACTTCCAGCGCGACGTCCCCTACGCCTTCAACCGCAAGGAAGCCAAGGACCACGGTGAGGGCGGCAACGTGGTTGGAGCGCCGCTGGCCGGCCGGGTGCTCGTGGTGGACGATGTCATTTCCGCCGGTACGTCGGTGGGCGAGAGTCTGGAAATCATCCGGGCATCGGGCGCCGAAATGGCGGGGGTGCTGATTGCCCTGGACCGCCAGGAGCGCGGCGCCGGCGAGCGCTCCGCCGTTCAGGAGGTGGAGGCGCGCCTGCATGTGCCGGTGACCGCCATCGTCAATCTGGACGCGCTGGTGGCCTTTCTCGCGGAGGCGGGGTCCTACGGCGCGGAGCTTGACGCCGTCCGCGACTATCGTCAGCAGTACGGCGTCACGGTATAGCATTCCGCGTTCTGGCAAGCTGCAGCCTGATACCGCACCGCTCGACTGACTGCGCGGGGGTTGATAGCTTAAGGGCTTGTGCGATTGGGGCTTATCGGAATGCTGAGTCGGCGCTGGCTGGCTGTTACCGTCCTGGCGGTCCTCGTGGTGGGACCGGTGAAGGCCGGAAAACTCTATAAATGGGTGGACGACCAGGGCAACGTCCACTATAGCGATACGGTTCCTCCCGATGAGGCGAAGAAGCGCCGCAAGCGGGAGGTGAAGTCCGACACCGGCCAGACGGTCGAGACCATCGAGCCGCCGCCCACCCGTGAGGAACTGCAGGCGAGGGAGCGCGCGCGAAAGAAGGCGGAGGAGGAGCGTCGGCGGCAGGAAGCGGTGCGTGCCCGTCAGCAGGAGCGGGATCAGGCACTGCTGATGACCTATCAGAGCGTCGCCGACATGGAGCGCGCCCGGGATGATCGCCTGGCGGCCATAGAATCCCAGATCACCCTCATACAGAGCCGCATCGACAAGCTCGAGACACAGCTCGCGAAGCAGCGAAAGCAGGCGGCCCGTATGGAGCGTTCCGGGCGGGGCGACCCCGGGCCGGTGTACGCGCAGATCCGCCAGCTTCGCGGGAACATCGAGGATAACCGGCGGTTCATCGAGGAAAAGCGTCAGGCCCAGCAGCGCCTGCGCGAGGAATTCGACCAGGACATAAAGCGTTTCCGCGAGCTCGAGGAGCAGGAGAAAGCCTCGAAGTGATCGGCGCCTGTCGGGTCGGGGCTGCGTAAGGAAAGCGGCGCGCCGTGGAGTTCACCAACGAGTTCGTATTTTTCGCCGGCCTTCTGTTGCTGCTGAGCATCGTGGCCACCGTGCCCGCCGACCGCAGCGGCGTGCCACTGCTTCTGGTCTTCCTGGTAATCGGCATGCTTGCCGGAGACGAGGGGCTCGGGGGCATCGCCTTCGACGACGTTTCCTCGGCGCATCTTCTCGGCACCACCGCGCTGGCGGTCATTCTTTTCGACGGCGGCCTGCACACGCCACTATCCAGTTTCCGCACCGGTCTCGCCTCCGGGCTTGCCCTTGCCACTCTCGGGGTCCTTGCTACCGCCGGAGTCACCGCCGCGGGTGTGGTCTGGCTGTTCGGCGCCGGTTGGGTGGAGGCGCTGCTGCTGGCGGCGATCATCAGCTCCACGGATGCTGCCGCGGTGTTCTATCTGCTGCGTGCCCGCGGGCTGGAGCTGCACCCGCGCGTGCGCAACACGCTGGAGATCGAATCCGGCGTCAACGACCCCATGGCAATCTTCCTGACGCTGGCGCTTATCGAGTGGCAGCTGGCCGACCATGCGGCGCCGCTATTGGCGACGCTACTTGCCTTTGCCCAGCAGATGATCGGTGGTGCGCTACTGGGCCTTGCCGGCGGCATCGCCCTCACCCAGCTGGTCAACCGGCTGCGGCTGGCCCGCAGCCTCTATTCATTGATGGTCCTCGCGGGCGGGCTGTTCATTTACGGTGCCGCGGCGTTGCTGGGTGGCAGCGGTTTCCTGGCCGCTTACGTCGGCGGGCTCGTGCTCGGCAACCGCGTGCGCACCGCCCGGCGCGGCATTCAGCGCTTCCACGACGGCATGGCCTGGCTCTGCCAGATCGGGCTGTTTCTCATGCTGGGTCTGCTGGTCAATCCCAGCGCGCTTCTGCCTCTGGTGCCGAAGGCGTTGGCGGTGGCAGCGACAATGACCCTGGTCGCGCGGCCTGCCGCCGTTGCCCTGACGCTGCTGCCGTTCCGATTCGAGTGGCGGCAGGTGACTTTCATCAGCTGGGTGGGGCTCCGTGGCGCGGTGCCCATCGTTCTGAGCCTGTTTCCCCTGCTGGCGGGGGTTCCCCAGGCCACCGAGGATTTCAACGTGGTCTTCTTCGTCGTGCTGGTGTCGCTGCTGCTGCAGGGCTGGACGGTGGCCCCGCTGGCGCGCTGGCTGGGCCTGGAGTTGCCGCGCCGCCACCCGGACGCACGGCGCATCGACGTGGATGCGCCGCCGGAGCATGAGCTGGTCATCTGTGAGCTGCCGCCGGGCTGTCCCGCCCTGAACGCCACGGTGAAGGGGCTGGAACCACCTCAGGGCGTGCGGCTGCTGTCGCTGGTTCGCGACCGTGCACCCGTCGCCGTCGCCGAGAACACGAGGCTGACCGCCGGTGACCTGCTCTACCTGCTGGTTCCCACTTCGGACCCCGCCCTACAGGAACGCCTCGACCACTGGCTGGACGACATGGGCACCGTGCACCCCAGCGACGAGCAGGACTACTTCGGCGAGTTCGCGGTGGATGCTGCCGCGCCCATGGAGGTGTTCGCTGTTACCTACCTGGCTGAGGTCCCCCCGGACATGCGCGGGGACGATTCCATCGGCTACTACGTCCGCCGGCGGCTCCGGCACCGCGCCTCGGAGGGTGACTACGTGCGGCTGGGAAACGTCGTGGTCGTGGTCCGGGAAATGGACGGCGGGCGCATTACTCGTGTCGGCGTGAAGCTGCCGAAGTCGTGATCCGGAAATCCCGCCGCCGTGCCGAAAGCACTATTCGGCGTCCGCCAGGCGCTGCACCCGCACCGCCTTCCAGTAGTGGGAGGACCAGTAGTCGTTGTTCAGGCTGCTCAGCGTCACGCCCGAGCTCGTGGAGGCGTGGATGAAACGCTCGTTCTCCACGTAGATGCCCACGTGCCGTTTGCCCCAGCCGGTGTGAAAGAACACCAGATCGCCGGGGCGGAGCCGGTCCATGTCCACGGGCGCTCCGGCCTTCGCCTGAGTCTCGGTGCTGCGCGGAAGCCGAATGCCGAACCGGGAGAGGTACGTGACGTAGACGAAACCGGAGCAATCCACGCCGCGCTTGCTGGTGCCGCCGTATCGGTAAGCCACCGAGCGCCACTCGTCCAGCTGATCGTACAGCGCCGCGGCAACGCCGGAGTTCGATGGGGTCGAGGCCTCGGTTGACGCCAACGGCTGCCGATTCTCCGGGAACTCGGCACAACCCGCCAGCGTCAGCATTGCCAGCGCCAGAAGGAGTACCGCGTGCCAGCGGGTAACTCGGTTATCCGAGTCCGCGAACGGGAACGACGGCATGTTGGTTGGCAGTGACCTGGACAACCCGGGCTACTCGTCACGCTGCACCTTCTCTCAGCATGATTCGAACCGCCGGGATTGGCAATTCCGATCCCGCGTCCTCAGGGTCCCTTGATCAGCGTGCCGACGCCGGAATCGGTGAACAGCTCCAGCAGCACCGCGTGCTCGACCCGGCCGTCCACGATGGTGGCGGCGTTGACGCCTCCGGACACCGCCGCGAGCGCGCAGCGCACCTTCGGCAGCATGCCGCCGTGGATTGTGCCGTCGGCGATCAGGGACTCCACACGCTGCGCGTCCAGCCCGGTGAGCAGCTCGCCGCCGCCGTCGAGTATCCCCGGCGTGTTGGTCATCAGTATGAGCTTCTCGGCCTTCAGCGTTTCCGCCAGCCGTCCCGCCACCAGGTCCGCGTTGATGTTATAGGAGACGCCGGCGGTGTCGACGCCGATGGGCGCGATCACCGGAATGAAGTCGCCGGTGTCCAGGGCGTCCACCAGCGTGGCGTCGATGGATTCCACCTCGCCGACGTGGCCGATGTCGATGATCTCCGGTTCCCGTTCCGCCTCGCCGCGGCGCCGGACCTGGAGCTTTCTGGCCCGGATTAGGGCGCCGTCCTTGCCGGTAAGGCCCACGGCTCGGCCGCCCTGGTGGTTGATGAGGTTGACGATTTCCTTGTTGACCAGCCCGCCCAGCACCATCTCCACCACGTCCATGGTTTCGGCGTCGGTGACGCGCATCCCCTCGACGAATTCCGTTTCCTTGCCGATGCGCTTCAGAAGACTGCCGATCTGGGGGCCGCCGCCGTGTACCACCACGGGGTTGAAGCCCACCAGTTTCATCAGAACGATGTCCCGGGCGAAGCTCTGCTTCAGCGCTTCGTCCACCATGGCGTTGCCGCCGTATTTGACGACGATGGTCTTGCCGTGAAAACGGCGGATGTAGGGCAGGGCCTCGGTGAGTACGTGGGCGACCTGCTCGGGCGGGGTCTGCGTCATTGATTCGCGTCCGGTTGTCGGTTGCCGGTCAGAATGGTAGCTCAAGGTCCGGTTTCACGGCCTGCAGCAGGTCCCGGAACGTTTGCTTGACGCGCTCCAGGGATTCGTCGTCGTTGCCCTCGAAGCGCAGGACGAGGCAGGGCTGGGTGTTGGACGCGCGGACCAGTCCCCAGCCGTCGGGAAAATCGACGCGGAGACCGTCGATGGTCGTCACGCGGGCGTCGGGAAAGTCGGCGCGTTCGGTTACGGCGGCGATTACCCGCGGCGGCTCGCCCTCCGCCAGGTCCACGCGAATCTCCGGGGTGCTGACGCCCTCGGGCAGCTCGGCGAATATCTCCTCGCTGTCCCGCGGGTCCATGGAGACGATTTCCAGAAGACGTGCCGCGGCGTACATCCCGTCGTCGAAGCCGTACCAGCGGTCGTTGAAGAAAATATGGCCGCTCATTTCCCCGGCAAGCGGGGCGCCCGTCTCCTTGAGCTTGCTCTTGATCAGGGAATGCCCGGTCTTCCACAGCACGGGCACACCGGCATTCTCGGTAATGACGTCCGCCAGCCGGTTGGTGCACTTGACGTCGAATATGATGTCCGCGCCCGGGTTGCGGCTGAGCGTGTCGCGGGCGAAGAGCATCAGCTGCCGGTCGGCCCAGATGATGTTGCCCTTGTTGTCCACCACGCCGAGCCGGTCGCCGTCGCCGTCGAATGCCAGTCCGAGGTCCGCCTGCTGCAGTCGCACGAGACTGCGCATGGCGTCCAGGTTCTCGGGCACGGTAGGGTCCGGGTGATGGTTGGGGAAGTTGCCGTCCACCTCGCAGAACAGTTCCTCGACTTCGCAACCCAGGGCGCGGAAAAGCGCCGGCGCCACCTCGCCGGCTACGCCGTTGCCGCAGTCCACCACGATCTTCAGCGGGCGATGCAGAGTGACGTCCTGGCCGATGCGGTCGATGTAGTCGGAGAGCATGTCGCGGCGCTCGACGCTGCCGCCTTCCGCTTCCAGCAGATCCCCGGCTTCGATGCGACGGCCCAGGGCCTGGATGGCATCTCCGTACAGGGTTTCGCCGCCGATGATCATTTTCAGGCCGTTGTATTCGGGCGGATTGTGGCTGCCGGTAACCACCACGCCGGCATTGGTGGCGAGAAAGTGGGTGGCGAAATACATCACCGGCGTGGGGCAGCGGCCGATATCGATCACGCGCCGACCGGAGGCCACCAGGCCGGCCGTTACCGCCTTGGCCAGATCGGGGCTGGAATGCCGGCCATCGTAGGCAACCACCACCTCGGCTTGTCCGCGGGAGGCCGCCTCGCTGCCCAGAGCGCGCCCAAGCAGCTCCGCGACTTCGGCGTTTAGAGTCCGGCCGACGATTCCGCGGATGTCGTAAGTTCGAAGGATGCTTGGATCCAAAGCCGGAGCCGACGGTTTCGTGGCGGGGCCGGGAGCCGGCTCGGGCGTGGAGGGCTCGGGTTCGGGGTCGGGAGCGGCGGGCTCCTCCGTTACTTCCAGGCCCGAGCCCCAGTCCGTCGTCATCTCCTCCGCCGGAGTCGCTTCCGCCGCGGCCGGCCGGGAGGTTTTATCCACACGCGGTGCCTGCTCTCGCGCTGCCGTCACCGCTTCGGCAAGGGGGCCCTCCATGGTCGCGAGGGAGGCTTTGTAGCCCGTGGCCAGGCGACCTGCGCCCATGTCGCGCACGACCTGGACGAAGACGCCCCCGTCAGCCGCTATGGCCGCCTGCAGGCGTCGGGCCGCGGCAAACGCGATGGCGATGAGAAGCAGAATGCCGCCGCCCAGGGCTGCCGCCAGGACCGTGGGAGAGATGCCGCCGGCGGGCTGTTCGGCGGCGGTTTCCGTGTAGTGCAGGTACCAGGGGGTTCCCGGCACTGGCTGGTCGACCGTGATGCCGTTCGCACCCGCGCTGCCGGCTTCCACCACGTCGGCGCTGCCGCCGCCGGTACGCTGTTCGAGCACGACCCGGCCCCGGGGGCGGGTGCCGGCCAGCGCGCGCAACGGTTCCAGCGATTCCGTCAGTACAACCGCGCCGAGGCTGACACCGTCCTTGCGCACGGGCGCCACCACGTTGAGGTGGGCGTTGCGACCCCCGGGCATGTGCACTTCCTGGGCGGGCTTGCCGTCGCGCAGCGCCGCACTCACCAGATCGACCAGGGCGTAGCCGATGGGCGGGTTGGCATCGGGGCGCGGCTGCAGGCCGTCAGCCGGCGCGATGACGACGCGCTGGGCCGCTGGGAACGCACTGCGATACAGCCGTGCCAGCTCTCCGAGGGCCTCGCGGTCGCCGTTCTCCAGGGCGGACACCAGCGATCGGTCCGAGGCGAGGGCGCCCAGGGCGGAAATCCGCTCTCGGGCCTGAGTGGAAATGGCGCGCGTCAGGCTGGCGGCCGCCTCCTGTGCCCTCTGGCGAACCTCGTCGCGGGCACGGCTCTGGCCCTGGACGACGAAAATCGCCGCTACTGCGAGAGCCAGCAGGATGCCGGCCAGCGTGGGCGCCACAAAGTAACCGGTCAGCCCTCGGGCCGCGGTCCCCCGTGCGGGCCGCTTTGCCGATCCGGTCCGCGTCTCTTCCGTGTCGTTCCCGCTGTGCTCACCGCGTCGCAGCCGCATGTCAGTCCCCGCAGATCAGTGCCTGCCCGAGTGCCCGAAACCACCCTCGCCGCGGGCGGTGCGATCGAAGTCTTCCACGATCTCGAACTCCGGCCGGGCCACCGGTACGAAGACCAGCTGCGCAATGCGCTCCCCCGGTTCGACGGTGAAGGCCGCATTGCCGCGATTCCAGCACGAGACGAAGATCTGCCCCTGGTAGTCGGAGTCGATGAGCCCCACCAGGTTGCCCAGCACGATGCCGTGTTTGTGGCCCAGGCCCGATCGCGGCAGCACCATGGCCGCATATCCCGCGTCGCCGATGTGAACGGCGATGCCTGACGGGATCAGTTCCGTCTGGCCGGGTTGCAGCGTCAGCGCCTCGTCGATGCACGCGCGCAGGTCCACGCCGGCCGAGCCCTCGGTGGCGTATCCCGGGAGCGGGAATTTCTCTTCAAGTCGCGGGTCGAGAATCTTCAGTTTTATGTTCTGCATCGTATCGCTCGGCAATAAGACGGACGAGGGCGGAAGCAAGGGTCGTTTTGGGTGCCTCGGCGAGGCTCTCGCCACCCCCTTCCCAGAGCACTTCCAGTGCGTTGCTCTCCGCGTCGAAACCCGTGCCCGGTCTTCCCACCCAGTTGGCGGCGATCATGTCCAGCCCTTTGCGCCGGAGCTTGTCCCGCGCGTGCTCCACAAGTTTGTGGGTCTCGGCGGCAAAACCGACGACGAAAGGGCGATCCGCCTTGCCGGCTACGCTCTGCAGGATGTCCGGATTCCGGGTAAGCCGGAGAGTCAGGCTGTCCGCGCTTTTCTTGATTTTCTCTTCCGGGGCGGTCTCCGGGCGGTAGTCCGCCACCGCCGCCGCGCCCACAAAGATATCGCACCCGTCGACTTTGTGCATGACGGCGTCGTACATCTGCGCCGCCGTCTCCACGTCGATGCGCTCGACCCCCGCGGGCGTCGGCAGCGAGCACGGGCCGGAGACAAGGAACACGCGGGCTCCGGCGTCCGCCGCCGCCTGGGCGACAGCGTACCCCATGCGGCCGCTGCTGCGGTTGGTGACGTAGCGCACCGGGTCTATGGCCTCGCGCGTCGGCCCCGCGGTGATCAGTACGGTGCGGCCCCGGAGTACCGGCTCGTCGAACGTCTCCGCCAGCCCGGCGACGATATCCAGCGGCTCCAGCATGCGTCCGGCACCGATTTCGCCGCATGCCTGATCGCCCTCGCCCGGGCCCAGCAGTCTTACGCCCCGGGATTCGAGTACCTCCCGATTGCGCCGGGTTGCCGGATTCGCCCACATGAGCCGGTTCATTGCCGGCGCGAGAATGATCGGCGCTTCCGTGGCGAGACACAGCGTCGTAAGCAGGTCATCGGCGTGACCGTTGGCGAGGCGGGCCATGAAATCGGCCGTGGCAGGGGCAATCAGCACGCGGTCCGCCAGCCGGGCGAGCTCGATGTGCCCCATGGCCGCCTCGGCGGCGGGATCGAGGAGGTCGCGGTGGACCGGGTTCCCGGACACGGCCTGGAATGTTAACGGCCGCACGAACTCCATCGCCGCCGCGGTCATCACCACGTGGACGTCGGCGCCGCGCTCGCGCAGGCGCCTCACCAGATCGGCGCTTTTATAGGCGGCAATTCCGCCGGTGACTCCGAGGACGATCCGGCGGCCGTTCAGGTTGACCATGGCTTGCGGTCCGCGTTGCAGGGCGAATAGAGTTCGGCTCCGGCGGGCGTCGACGAGGCGCCGCCGGACGCAGGGACATACTAACCTTCTCGTCGGCGCTGTCATAATCCGGCCGGACGGGACCAGCACAGGGAATGTGATACATGGCGATCAGCGACTGGCCGGCGGACGAGCGGCCTCGGGAGAAGCTGCTGGCACGAGGGGCCGAGGCCCTGTCCGATGCCGAGCTGCTGGCGATATTCCTGCGCACCGGCCGCCCGGGTCGTTCCGCGGTGGACGTGGCGCGTGATCTGCTGGGAGCGTTCGGCGGTCTGCGGCCGCTGCTGCAGGCGGATCGGGGCCGCTTCTGCGGCCACGACGGTCTGGGACCGGCCAAATACGCCCAGCTACAGGCGGTTCTGGAGATGGGGCGCCGGCACCTCTGGGAGACTCTCCAGCGCGGCGAGTCCCTGGGCAGCCCGGGGGATACCCGGCGCTATCTGCAGGCGCGGCTTCGGGATCACCCGCAGGAAGTTTTCGCCTGCCTCTTCCTGGATAACCGCCACCGGGTCATCGCCTTCGAGGAACTGTTCCGCGGCACCATAGACGCTGCCAGCGTCTATCCCCGGGAGGTGGTTCGCCGCGCACTGGAGCACAATGCGGCGGCGATTATTGCCGCGCACAATCACCCATCCGGCGTGGCGGAACCAAGCCGGGCGGATGAGAGCCTCACCCGTCGCCTGCGGGACGCGCTGGCTCTGGTGGATGTGCGGATGCTGGACCATTTCGTGGTGGGCGACGGCGAGACGGTGTCGTTCGCCGAGCGGGGCCTGATGTGAACGCGACCGCGGTGGCCGGTCAGGAGTCTGTCTGATGCGCAGCTTTCGGGATAACGCCGGACAACAATGGGATGCGGACGTGCAGGGTGGGTCGTACGGCGCCCACGTCATTGTCTTCGTCGCCAGGGGCGGTGGGGAGGTGCGCCAGTCCGCCCTCATGGCGGACGATCGCCTCTCGGCGGAGCGAGAGTTCCACGAGCTGGACGACGAGGATCTCAGGCGGCGTCTGGGTGAGGCCGTGGGGCTGGATTCGGATCCCTTCCTGCCGTAAGGGCCGCCCACAACGAACAAGGCCGCGCGTCAGCGCGGCCTTGCGAACGACTCACGGAATGGCTCACCCGTTCATGCTGCCACGGCCATTGCCTTGCGCAGCTTCTTCATGGCATTGGCCTCGAGCTGGCGGATCCGTTCCGCGGACACCTCATACTCATCGGCCAGTTCCTGCAGCGTCGCTTTCGGCTCGTTCAGCCAGCGGCGGGTGACGATCATCCGGCTGCGCTCGTCCAGGGCGGACAACGCCTCCGTAAGCGCTTCCGTCTGATGGCTCTCCCAGTCGTCGGACTCGATGGAGGCGGCCGGATCCATGCCCGGATCCTGCAGGAACGCCGAGGGCGACCGCGGCACGGTCTCCTCGTCAGCGCCGGCATCCGGGGCGGGATCGTAGCCCACGTCCTGTCCGGACAGCCGGGACTCCATCTCCAGAACGGTTTCCGGCTTGACGCCGAGATCCCTGGCGACGGCGTTCACCTCGTCATGGCTGAGCCAGCCCAACCGCTTCTTCGAACCGCGCAGGTTGAAGAAGAGCTTGCGCTGCGCCTTGGTGGTGGCGACCTTGACGATGCGCCAGTTGCGCAGGATGAATTCGTGAATTTCCGCGCGGATCCAGTGCACGGCGAAGGAAACCAGGCGTACGCCCACGCCGGGATCGAAGCGCTTCACCGCCTTCATCAGGCCGATGTTGCCTTCCTGGATCAGGTCGGCCAGCGGCAGCCCGTATCCGGAGTAGCCGCGCGCAATGTGCACCACGAACCGGAGGTGGGACATGACCAGCGCGCGAGCGGCATCCAGATCGTTCTGCTCGTGATAACGCACGGCAAGGTCCCGCTCTTCCTCCGCGCTCAGCGTCGGAATGCGGTTGACGACCTGAATATAGTGCTCCTCGCTGCCCACGTGCAGCGGAAGGGCGTTCACGTCCTGTCGCGCTAAGGCTTTGGTCTCCATGCTTCCCCCTTGAGTCGGAACCGCGCCTTTGCGGTTCCACGATGGTGCCAATTCTAGCACCTGTTTTGACGCGCCCAATGCCCGGAAAGTTCCGCTCATCGGAGATGGGGCGCCGCCTTGAACGTTTCAAGGGCGGAGAGAGCGGAACAACCGGCGATTTCCGGTGTGTTACTGGGGTTCAATGGCCGCCAGGTGCCGCCCCACTGCCATCCACGAACCCAGCAGCCCCAGCATCGCGCCGCAGGCGAGCAGCGTGAGGGCGCCGGAGAAACCCACGCCCTGGAGCCGGAAGGCGCTGCCGTAGAGTGCCGCCAGATCGTCCACAGGGCCGCCAAGCAGCAGGCGGCCGCCTTCCACGATAATGCAGGATAGAAGCCCCCCGGCGGCCCCGTACCAGAGGCCGGAATAGAGAAACGGCCGTCGCACGAATGCATCCGTGGCGCCAATGAGCTTGGTGATGACGATTTCCGCGCGCCGGTTTTCGATGTCCAGGCGGATGGTGTTGCCCACCACCAGGACGACCGTCAGTCCCAGCAGCGCCGTTATCACCCAGACGCCACGCTGCGCCAGCTGCAGCATTGCGTGCAACCGCCGTACCCACTCACGGTCCAGGCGGATGCGTTCCACCTGGGGCTGGCGCTGCAACTCGTCCATCACCCGGTCCACGGCCTCCGGTGTGAGTGTTGCCGCCGGCTGGACGACGATCACCGGCGGCAACGGATTGTCCTCCAGTAGCTCCAGGGCATCCTCGAGCCCGGAGTTGCGCCGGAATTCGGTCATCGCCTGCGCCGGCGTGATCACCTTGACCGAGGCCACGTCGTCCCGCTCGGCGATTCGGTGCGCGAGGGCGCGCTGGGCGTCCTCGCCCACGTTTCCGCTCAGGAACAGGGACGCGCGGGTCTGGCCCTGCCAGCCGCCGGCCACGGCCTGCACGTTGTCCAGGAGCAGAAGGAACGCCGCCGGCAGCGCCAGCGCGATGCCGATTACGGCGGCGGTCATGAGGCTGGGTGCGAGGCTGCGGCGGCTGCGCCCCAGCGCCCCGAGGGCGGCCCGGGCATGCTGCTCGAACCAAGCGCCGAGGCGGCGTTTTGCTCTCCCGCGCAGGCTTTGCGGCCCCGCCATGTCAGCCGCCGCCTCCGCCCAGGCCGTCATCCATCACCCGGCCGCCGTCCAGCGTTATCCGCCGGTAGCCCAGGCGCTGGATCAGTGTCAGGTCGTGGCTGGCGATAACGATGGTCACACCCACCTGGTTGAACTGTCCGAAAAGGCGCATGATCTCCTCGGAGAGTTCCGGGTCCAGATTGCCCGTGGGTTCGTCGGCCAGCAGGATTGGTGGGCGGGAAACCACCGCCCGCGCGATGCCCACGCGCTGCTGTTCGCCGCCGGAGAGCGTTATGGGGCTGGCCCGCTCCCGGTCCAGCAGACCCACCTTGTCCAGGGCGGCTCGCACGCGCCGGCCCACCTCGCGATGGCTGACACCGGCGATAACCAGCGGCATGGCCACGTTGTCGAACACCGTACGGTCGTTGAGCAGACGGTGATCCTGGAAGATCACGCCGATACCCCGGCGCAGGTGCGGGATGCGTCGCCGTCGCAGCCGCCCGAGGTTGACACCGCCGACGACGAC
>JASFMS010000008.1:0-12382 GCA_050117435.1 Ectothiorhodospiraceae bacterium
AAGTATCCCGACTACACCAACGGGCATTACTACCGCGCCTTCGCCCTCGGGCGGGCCGCGCAATTGATATCGGCTACCGAGGCACTTTCCCGCGGGCTGGCGGGCACGGTGAAGGACTCCCTGGACGAAGCGCTGCGACTTGAACCCGACCACGCCGACGCGCACACCGCCCTCGGCACCTGGCATACCACGGTGATCGACAAAGTCGGCGGCCTGCTGGGCGGCATTGCCTACCATGCGGACCGGGACGAGGCCGTCGTACATTTCCGCCGCGGCATCGAGCTCGCGCCCGAATCCGCCAGCGCCCACACCGAGTACGCGGACGGCCTGCTGACATTGTTCGGAAAACGCCGTCTGGAGGAGGCTCGAGAGCTCTACGAACGGGCCGCGGGCCTCACCCCCTTCGACGCCCTGTCGCGGCTTGACGTGGATCTGGCGAAGGAAGAGTTGGGTGGGTGAAGGACTAAAGGACTAAAGGACTAAAGGACTAAAGGACTAAAGGACTAAAGGACTAAAGGACTAAAGGACTAAAGGACTAAAGGCAGGGTGGCCTCTTTCGACTGGATGTCAAGTGATTTCAGGACGCTTACTCCTCCCCGGCACCCGCGCCGCAGCCCACGCCCATTCGCGGCGAGGGCGCCGCTCCCGCGAGAGGAAAATCGAGCAATGTGCAATCAGGACCGAGAGGCGCCGTAGGATTGGCAAGGCGCAGCGATGCCCATCAGCAGCCAGGGCGCACGCACGGCGTAACATATCACTTGCCAATCACCTCAATGCCACCATCCTCGCTTCAGTCCTTCCGTCCTTCAGTCCTTCAGTCCTCCGCACCTCAAACACCCCTCCTCTCCCAGTCCGCAGTTAGCAACGTACAGGTGACCAGCTCCTCGAACTCCCGCCGGAAGCGTCGGACCACGTCGTCCGGGTCCGGCACCAGGCGGGTGTCTGCGGCCAGGCCGAAATAGACGCGTTCGTTGTAGCTCAGAATACTGATGCCGAGACCGATATCGCCGCTCTGAGGCACCCAGAACAGGATTTCCCTGATCTCGGCACCGGCCATGTACAGCGCCTGGCGGGGGCCGGGCACGTTGGTGATGACCATGGAGGCCTTGCGGCTCAACAGGTCCACGATTTCCTCCTGCACCAGGGTCGGACTCATGCCCGCGGCCTGCAGCAGTCCGTAGGAGAAAACGGGCTCCACCGAGCTTCGAAGGTCGCGCATGCGCCGGCGCAGCTCGAACAGCCGCTCCAGCGGATGGGCCGTGCCCACGGGAAGCTCGAGAAAAACCAGACCAAAGTGGTTGCCGAGCTCCCCCTGGCTGTCCTCGGAACGGAGGTTGACCGGCACGACGGCGCGAATCCCGAGACCTTCCAGCTGATCGCCGCGCTGCAAAAGGTATGACCTCAAAGCACCGGTGACGGCCGCGAGGAGCACGTCGTTAATGGAGCAGTGCATGACGTGCGCGAGGGTACGGGCTTCCGAAAGGGGCAGCGGCTCAGCCCATGCGAGCCGTTTCTCGACACCCGGCTCGCCGCGCAGGTGGGTTGGCGGATCGTCGGAAAGCGTCGTCAAACGTGTCACTTCCGAGGCGAACTTCATGCCCGTTCGCGCATAGCCGAGCACCCGCATGGGAGATCGGGCAAGGGCCCACGCCTCCTCCGCCGCGCCCCGGCTCCAGCGCATTCCGAAGCGCAGCCACCCCGGCATCCAGGCATCGCTCTTCCCAGCCGTCTCGCGGCTCATCGCCGGCGGCCCATCCGGCGCCAGGTCCGTCAGGGCCAGCAGTACGCGCACAAGAGCCAGGCCGTCCGCATAGCAGTGATGCATCCGGATCACCAGGGCGCTGCCGCCGTTGTAATCCTCCACCAGGTGGAAGTGCCACAGGGGGCGAAGGGGGTCCGGCGCCGTGCTCTGCAACTCGCCGGCATAGGCCTGCAGACCGGCCCGATCGGCGCCGCCAGGCAGCGCCACCCGGTGAACGTGCCGGGTCACATGAAACCAGGGATCCTCTTCCCAGTAGGCGGTGTCCGCCTCGCGGATCACGCGCTGACGGAACCGCTGCCGGACGGCCATCCGGTCGTTCACCACCTGACACAGACGCTCGTAGGACACCGGGGCGGCGAAAACCAGCACCCCGGTGATCATCATCAGGTTGGTGGGCCGGTCCATTCGCAACCATGCGGTATCGACCGCTGCAATCCTTTCGCGACGCGCCATGCCGGGTCACACACCTCGACGAACGGTGACGGCGCGCGGTGGCGCCACGGGATTAGTCTAACGGGTAACGACTGTGTTCCCCTGACCTGCATCAAGCCATGGGAAGCGTTTCACAATTTCGACAATCCGGCAGGCACGGCACAGTGTCGCGTCTACACTTACTTTCACTCGGCGGATCAGCCGCCGGGGACGGCATGGGACTGCCGCCGCGGGGGGCGTGGCCTGTAGGAACCACGGCAACACGCCGCAGCTGGAGGACGTGCCATGGCAATGATCGATCTACTGCACACCGAGCACGCCGAGATCCGCGATGTCCTCGATGTCTTCGAGGAACAGATCGGCGCCCTGACAGACGACACCGGCGAACTGGAACTCGATGTCATGCGTGACGCCGTGGAGTTCCTCGCCAAGTTCCCCGACAACGTTCATCGCGACGGCGAGAAGCTCATCTACCGCCTGATGATGGAGCGCGATCCCGACTGCCACGATCTGATAAGCAGTCTCAGCCGGGAGCACGACGAGCTGTGCCGCCGCGCCGAGCTCCTGATGGAAAACGTGGAGGATATCTGCGAGGACGTGCTGGTGCCGAAAGACGAATTCGCACAGCGTGCCAGCGCGTTCGTTGCCCTGCAGCGGGAACACATTCACAGCGAGGACCGGGATCTGCTGCCCCGGGCCCGCCAGGCGCTGAGACCGGAGGACTGGCGCGCCATCGCCAGACGTCTGCAGGAGCGCGGGGAGCCCATTCCGCATCTGGGCAACGACCAGAAGCTCTACGCTCTGGAATACCGCCTCCAGCAACGCGCCAGCGTTTAGCGAACTTCGTTACGCTTGCACCGGTGCGGCCAATGGGCCGCACCGGCTTTACCCGTGCATTGAAGACGCGTCGGTGCTGGCGCGGTGGCCCTGTCCCCCCCGCCGAGACCCGGGATCGTCGGAACCGGATCGCGACCACCACCCCCGCAGGACGGAGGAAGCCCGGCATCAGCCAGCCACGGTAACGCCGAGCAGCCACCCCACCATATAGGTCACCGCCGCTGCACCCAGACCGAACGCCATCTGGCGCAGGCCGGCGAAGAACACGCCTCGGCCGGTCAACAGTGTAATTCCCGCACCGAGGCCATACAGGCCCAGGGCGCTGGCCGCCAGACTCGTCACCGTTGCCACGGTCCCCTGGAGAAAGAAAAACGGGAAAACAGGGATGATCGCTCCCAGAGCGAAGAGAAAGAACGAGGTGATCGCCGCTCCCCAGGCGGACCCACCCAGCTCGTCCGGGTCGATACCCAACTCTTCCCGGGAGAGCGTATCCAGCGCGTTGTCCCGGTCGGCGATGAGCCGCGCCGCAATTTCCCTCGCGTCCTCCGCGGTAAGGCCTTTCGCCTGGTAGATAAGGGCCAGCTCGGCCTCCTCTTCCTCGGGCATTTCGCTGAGCTCCTGAGCCTCCACGGCGATCTGCTGCTCGTAGAGCTCACGGGAGCTCTGCACCGACAGCCATTCGCCCAGCGCCATGGAAATCGCCCCGGCCAGCAGGCCCGCCAGCCCGGCAACCAGTATCGCCTGGGGCCCGGCGGCGGCGCCGGCCACACCCATGACCAGACTCAGGTTCGACACCAGGCCATCGTTGGCACCCAGCACCGCTGCCCGCACGGCGTTGCCGCCTACGCCGTGGTGGCGCCCCTCGAAGCGGGCAATGGCCGTGCCTTCCATGCCACGGCCGGTACCCAGGATGGCACTCAGCATGCGCCGGTGGCTGTGTTCCTGTGCCGGCAAACGGGTGTCCCGGGACTCCGGCTGGCGATTGTAGGACCCGCTGTCCGCCGCCTCCATGCCGGCAACCGTAGGCAACACGAGCGAGGCACCGAATCGGCGCGCCAGCCAGGAAAGAACCCGCGATCGCCAACTCGGGCTCAGCCGGGGTACCGGCGCGCCGCGCCTGCGCAGCTGATCCTCCCAGAACCGGGCATGGTGCTCCTCGATCTTCGCCATTCGCCGGTAGACTTCGGCGATCTGGGGATTCTCCTCGATGTCGGACAGCGTGTGGTAAAGAGCGGCGCTGTCCACTTCGCCCTGGAGGTTCTCGCGCAGACGATGACTGTCGCGGCTGCTCACTGGATCCGTCCCTGTGTCTCTACTGGGTCGTGCGGATGAAACCCTCTCGAAACCGTTCGATTGTGTCGCGAAACTCCGGAGGCAGTCTATCCAGCACCGGCGCCCGGATCGCGTCAGGGACACCGCCGAAGCGGGCCTCAGCGACGGCCCCGGCAATGGCGGCCATGATGTCGGCATCGCCGCCCGTCACCAACACCTCGGCCGTCGCCACCGTGAGAACGGTATCGTCAGTGAACGTCGAGGCACGGGAAAAGAGAGGAAAGTCGGTCGTTTTGACTGGCGACGCCTCGTAGACCGACCCGATGACGTCCCCGGCGATGGCGCCCAACATAGCTGACTGCCTCCGATGGCTGCGCCGGCCCCCGGTTATCTACTGCGCCGGCGGTACTGCCGCATTCTCCTCGCCGGCGCCTTCAACGACAACGCGGTTGCCGCCCTTGTCCAGCGCGGCATCCGCCGCATGGCGGGCCCGATCCAGCATGGCGGCACTGTTGTCCCCGGAACGGAACTGCGTTACGCCGATGGACAGCGTCAGCTTCGCCATGGGATCCATTTCCTGGATGCGGCAACGCTCCACGCGGTCCCGAAGGCGTTCGGAAATGGAGGCCGCGGTATCCGCGGTGGTATCCGGCATGATGATCAGGAATTCCTCACCGCCGGAGCGGCCCAGCCCATCCACGGCACGAACGGACTGCCGCAGCTTCTCGGCGACGATTTCCAGCACCCGATCCCCGGCGGTATACCCGTAGTCCCGGTTGATGGCCTGGAACCGGTCCAGGTCCAGAAGCAGCAGCGCCAGAGGCGACTCCACCCGCTGGGCTCGGCCGACCTCGTGCTCCAGAAACTCGAAGATGCTTCGGCGGTTGTTCACCCCCGTGAGCTCGTCCTGGACGTTGAGCTCGTGGGCGGTTTCCAGCGCCTGCTGGAGCTGGATCTGGCGTTCCCGCAAAAGCCGGCGCATGCGGCCCACGTAACCGGCAAAGAAGCTTCCGCAGGGAACGATGGCCGCCAGCGCGGCCAGCTGCAGCAGCTCCAGCCTTATATCCACGGCCCAGGGGCGGTAGTGCTGAACGGCGGCGATGGCGCCGCCGTAGCAGAACAGCGCGAACAGCCCCAGGCTCATGAACTGCCAGGTGCGCAGACGGAAAACGCCGAACATGAACAGCACCATGTAGAGCAACAGAAGCGCGCCGCGTCCGGCGTTGACTTCGTACATCGTTAGCGTCATGAGCAGGCAGGCGGCGAGCATCTGCAACCCGGTAAGGCTGGGGTCACCCAGGCGCTCGTTGCGACCGGTGCGCAGAATGAGATAGAAAATCAGATTTGTGGCAACAATGGCCGCCGTGGTGGCAGTCCAACCGCGAAGGGGCATGAGCCCCTCCAGCACAAAGAGCCACATCAGGCCCACGGCCATGGCGTAGACGAGACCCGCCATGAGAAAGCGCTTGATGCGCAACGCCTGGTTGGGATCGTGGGTGGGAATGATGCCGAACAGGTTCATTGTGGTGTCCGTGCGCTGTCGCGCCGCGCCTCTCGCCAGCATAGCCCCTTCACTCCACCCGCGTCGCCCGGTCATCCGCCTCGATTCCGGCGAGCTGAAGGTTCAGCGCGTTCACGGAAATCCAGATCTCGCGAACGGACAGTGCCAGCGAGGCCATCATGAGTATCAGGCTGACGGCAAAGAAGAACTTGGCCGTCAGCATCAATCCCGCAAACAGCAGAAACATGCAGAGCACGCAGAGCAGCAGGCTGCCGGCGCCGGCAGCCTGCATGTACTTGATGAGCAGAACACGGCGGCGCAGGTTCTCGATCTGCCCCATCAGGTTGGCGCTCTGGGTCTCCCGGTATTTCGCCTGCAGATCGCGGATCAGCGACGCCAGGGCAAGAAACCGGTTGGTGTATGCGAGCAGAAGCAGTGAAATCGCCGGAAACAGCAGCGACGGAGTAGCCAGCGTCAGCTCCATTTGCAAACCTTCTCGAAACGTTCGTCAGGTCCCGGCGGCAAGGCGTTCCGGCAAAGCGCGGCAGCATGACACAGCCCCGGCCGGGTTGAAAGTCCGCCACCGGGACTACGCCCATCGTGTCAGTAGAGTTCCCGGCGGTATATCTGGCCGTCGGCGCCATGGAACACGCCAAAGGTGGCCAGGCCGTAGGGATCGTCGTCGGCCACACCGTCGGTGTTGCCGTCCCGCGGCCAATCCGAGCGCAGCCACGGCAGGCCCGCATTTCCCCCCGTTGCCGGGCACGGCGCAACCGCTCCGGCGGCATCGAGACAGTACATCACCGTGACGCGCCCCGTGTTGCCCGCGCCCGGGGCCGCGAGCTGCACCGGGTTGTTGGGATCGGACCGCCCCAGGACCAGTGTTCCAGCGCCGGACGCGGTCGTGAAACCGCCCTCCACGGCCAGATAACTGCTGTCGTAGCCGGTGCAGCTGTCCAGATCGTTGGTCCGGTAGCCGACACCGTCGAAATAGGTGGCCAGCAGGGGCACGGTGAGGTCCACCCGCTCCGAGCCGTGGGCGTTGCCCAGTTCCAGCCGGCCGTAGCGGATTTCCGCGGAGCTGCCGTCGACGGCAAGCGTCTGCGGCAGATCGCTGGCCGCGACGCCGTCGCTGTCCCGATAGCTCTGCAGCGCGAGGCCGATGTCCGGACTGAACGGCGCGACCTTCGGGTCGGGGTCCGTCGAAGGCGGATTCTTCACGTACTGGTAGGAATCGCCGGTGAGAGAGACGGCAGTCGTGCCATCCGCGTTTCCGCTGAGCGAGACGGTGCCGGGGCTGCGCTGCCAGCGCAGGCCGTTGCCATCGTCCGTGCCGGTGGTGGGAAGTCCCAGGTTGACGATGCCGTCCTGAACCAGCCGGTTGAAGGCGCCCCGGTAGTTCCGGGTAAGCTGCCCGGTGGCCGCTCTCGGCTCAGCCGTGAAGCCCGGATCCGCCAGATACCCGAACGGCTCGCCGGTATAGGTGAACCCGGAAGCGGTGGTGCAGGCATTATCGAACACCCCGGTGGTGGGTGAGGCCACGGCGGTCGTGAAATGGTCTGGCCGAAAACGTCCCACGTTGCCGCCGCGCACGCGCCCGACAACGTCCTCGTTGCTGCCGAGGTAGTCGCCGTCGTTCAGCCCGGCGATGAGGTCGATGATGCCCACCTCGCTCCAGCTCACGGGCACGGTTACCGCGCCGGCGCTGAAGCCCGTAATGTCACCGCCGCCGGTGGTTGCCCCGTTGACGGTGAGCGTGCCGGTGGCCCCGCCCGTTGGGGCGACCAGGGAGTGGGTGACGTCCACCGGCTCGGCGCCGGATTCGTTGCCGAAGTTGGGCGTTGTCGGGTTGTCCGTGAGGTTGGCGCCCGGGTCCGGCACGCCGTCCCCGTCGCTGTCGTCGCCGGCCTGCCAACCGACGGCGGTCAGCGTGGTATCGAAGTCGGTGCCCGCAGTGGTGAAAACCGATCCGGTGGCATCAGCGGCATAGGAAGAACCACTGGTGCCGTTGTTCCGCCGATCGTTGCCGAAGTCGATGTCCAGGCCAAAGGGCCGGACCACGAACGGCATGCTGGAACCCACCATGTAGCGCCCGGAGCCCGTGCCGTCCTCCCGCGGGATTTCCCAGCGGGCGTGCAGCTGGATCTGCCCGGCGTCGGGATATTCGATGTCGATGGGCGCCTTGGCGTCGGCGTTGCCGTCCGGGTCGAAGCGTAGCGAAACCGCGGAATAGCCCGCCGCACCCTGAGCACCGTTGTCGGCGCTGGTGGCGACGGCCGTGGCCGCCTTCACGTCCCGCACCCGCACCTGCCCGCCGGCACACGCGGAAGGATTCCGGCATTCGGCCCCCAGCTCCACGGTCACGTCGGTGTTGGCCGGAAAGGCGGCCACACAAACGGATGTGTTCTCCTCGGAAGCCTTGACCGCCTGCAGCCCCAGGTTAATCGGCGCGTGCCCCTGATTGGTCCACTTGCCCGCAATCTGAACGGGGATGGTCTGGTTGCCCGCTGTGTCGTTGGTGAAGATGAACCCGGCGGTGGCGATCTCCAGCGCCGGGTCCTGGGCGCTGCTCTCGCGGACGCTGCCGTCGGTGACGTCGATATCCACGGTTTCAGGGTCCGACACCGGGTTCGGGTAGTCGAACGCCAGGGTGACGCTGCTCTCGCCGCCGGGGAAAACATAGGACGCTGTGCCGTTTCCGGGGTCCGGGTCGCTCAGCGTCCCGCTTCCGGAGAGGACGGCCGACCAGGTGCCGCGGCTTGCACCGGTTGCGGCCAGGGTGGACAGGTCGATGGTCGCGGTGCCCGGGTCCACCGGATTGTTCGCGGCATCCATTGCGGTAAACGTGACAGGACTCGCCACGCAGGTCACGCCGGTCGTTGCGTGGGAAATCGCATAGTGATCGACCACCGGTCCGTTCGGGCATGGGTGTCGGGCATCCCGCACGGCGTTCAGTTCCCCGGACGTCAACGGAGCACGGAAGACACGGACCTCGTCGATGAGCCCCTGGAATCGCCACCGGGGCACGGCCTCACTACCCGCCGCGTCCGTCTCTCCACCGATACTGGCCGCGCCCGGATCGGTTCCCCAGCTGCCGCTGTAGGTGTCCTCGGCGACGAGGCTTCCGTTCAGATAGATACGGCGGGTCTTCGTGCTGGCGTCGTGCACCGCGGCCACGAACTGCCACTGGCCCGCCTGTACCACGTTGCCCGAGTCCAGGCTTACCGGGTTCACGCTGCGCGAGAAGAAGCGCAGCCTGCCGTCGCCGCCATCACTGAGACTCAGCGCATAACCGCCGGCGTTGTGCTCGTCGTCGGCGAAGATTCTCTGATCATTGTTGGCACCGCTCACGTCGTCCGGCCGGATCCACGCGGTCAGGGTGAAATCGCCGGTCAGGTTCGGGAAACTGCTATCCAGCTCCACGTAGTCGTCCCGACCGTCGAACTCCCCGTAGCGGCAGGTGCCGGGGTCGCCGGCCAGAGCGGGATCCGTGCCCGCGGTGGACAGGCCATTCGCGGCGGTGCCGTCGAAGCCGTTTCCGGAATCATCCGCCACCTCACCAGCCGCACCACTCCAGCGGGATTCGTCCATGGGGAGATAGGCCGCGGGCGCGGCGATGATGAACCCCTGACCGAAATGGTCGCCGATGTAGGCGCCGCTGGCATCGGTAAGGCGCAAGTAGAACGAAACGCCGCCATCCGAGGACGCCAGGGTCGACACGGAGGCGGTGGTGGATGTTGCACCGGCGGGGATGGTCGCAGTACCCGAGACCGCCGTGTAGTCCACGCCGGCGCGCGCCGTGTACTCCAGGGTTCGGAAATTCACGCTCACGTCCGACGACTGGGCCGTGTCCAGTGTCAGCGTGAATACGGCCGTGTCGCCCGGGAAGACATAGGCATCATCGATGGAGAGACCGGTGCCGCCTCCGGTATTGCTGTCCCCGGTGGTGGTATCGCCGCTGTTTCCGGATCCGGCATCGTCCCAGTCCCCGGTGCCGTCCGGAATGCGGCGAATGGTCTGGGTGTTGTTACCGCCGGGGAAGTCGAAGTCGTAGTCCAGGGTGCAGCTCGGATCCTCGTTGTAGGTGACACCGCCCACCGTGAGGAAATCGATGGTGTCGCCGGCGCTGTCGCGCAGCCGGATGGACATGCCCTTCTTGATGTTGATGGTCTTGCGATCGAAGTCCGCCTCAGTGAGGACCACCCAGGGATAGGTGCTGTCGTCCGCCCTGGACAGAGAGACCCAGCCCGTGCAACTCCCCTTGCTGTCGCAGATCTCCAGGCTCCAGTCGTCGTAGATGGCCGCCCCGATCTGGTCGTCCAGAACCTTCACTTCGACGAACGCCAACGGAGACCCGGCTGCGCCGGTCTCGTGCACTTCATTGATGTTCGCAAGTGGCTGATAGGAAGAGCAGACGGCCTGGGCCGCGCTCGAGACGAGCATGAGGCCCACCGCGGCCAGAACGCCGAATACCGCCGACCAGGGATTTCGGCTCCGGACAACGCCGCTGCGGCTCAACACTGCTCAACCTCCATGCATCGGCTCCATCAACCGTTGTCCACCATCACGCGCAGACGGCGGGACACCAGGGTGCCGTCGCCGATACTGCCCTGGGCCGCCCGGGCGGTGATCGTGAACACGTCGTAGGTACCCTCCCCCTCGTCCAACCCGGATTGAACGCTGCAGTCGATGTCCACGCTGAAACCCTCGATGGTCAGGGAGTAGGCGTCATCGTATGTGCCGCAGTTGCCGCTGCTCGTGAGCACCGCGTCAATGGCAACTTCCAGGCCGGACTGGGCGGCGAAGAACGCGCGCTCCGCCCGGAGTCCGCCGGCGGTACTGACGCTGGTGGCGGTCAGTGTCGTTACCATCACCGCGGCGATGGCGGCCACGGCGGTGATGAGAAATACGGCGGTCATGAGCGCCGCGCCCCGTTGTCGCCTGGCGTATCTCATGGCGCGTTCAACACGTGGGTCTGATCAAGCAGCGAAATCGTCTCCCCCTGCCCCGTTAGCGCCAGCTTCGCCGTCACGAGGCCGTTGCGCGTGCCGGCGCCGTCGTCGTAGGCGAACGAACAGCTGCTGATGCCGTCCACTACCAGTGCCCCCGAAACGCCGCCGAAGTCACCCGTATTGATCGGCTGGCCGGCCTGGATGCCATAGCCCTGAAAGCGGCGTATCTCGCCGGTGTCCTCGTCACAGACGAAGCTGACGGGGGTGTCCACCACGTAGAAGCGCTGCTGTGGCGAGCGGTAGGGAAACCGGAATGGCGCATCCAATTGGATGCTGGAGGCAGAGCTGGAATTGTCCGCGGCCATCGCCGCCCGATTGTCCTCGGGGCCACCGCAGTAGGCGTTCGGGTCGCTGCCCGCCGTGCAGCCACCAGCGCTCAGGTTGTAGATCACCACCCAGCTGGTTCCCGGCGCATCGGGGTCGTCCGGCAGCGTGCCCATGATGTCGAAACTGTCATCCGGGGCGTCGAAATCCAGAATGTCCCCGCCGCCGCTGCCATCGTACGCCTCCCGGTATCGGCCGCCGTGAGTCGTGCGCAGAAACTCCACCCCATGGCGGTTCCCCGAATCTGTGACCCGTACGCTGTTGGGCAGTGCGTTGCGCAGCTCCCGGTGCATCAGCTCCAGTGCCTGATTCGCCCGATTCACCAGGTCCGCCCGGTTGCGCACATCGTCGTAGGCCTGGAACGGGCCCACGATGAAAACACTGCTCAATGCCACCACCGCCCCCAGCAGCACGATCACCATGATCAGCTCGATGAGCGAAAAACCGGCGTGCTGGCGCAGTGTAATTCTCATGGCGGCGCGTCAGTAATCCGTCCGGTAGCCCACCAGCCGGACGTGGATGTCGGCGCTGGAGTGGCCTATCTCCACCTGGATGCGCTTCGCCGGGCGCCCGCCGAGACTCTGGTCCGACACGTCCACGCTCACCCGGTAGTCGCCGAGCCCCGCCAACGGGTTGCCCCGCTGATCTCGAACCGTGGCAGCCGAGAGACAGTCGTAGTCACTAACGTCGTCCCACTGATCCCGCGCCGCCGGGCATCCGGTACTCTCGTTATCCGGCAGTTGGGGATCGGAATACGGCCGCAGCATGATCTCTTCCAGGTAGGAGCGGGCCAGAATGACGGCCTGGGTCTGGATCATGGGATCGGCGCTGCGCGCCGTGGCGTTTATGACCGCGGCGAATATTCCCGCCAGCCCGGCCGCGATCACCACGATGGCGATGATGAGCTCGATGAGCGTGAAGCCCCGGTGCGTCCGGCGGAGGCTACTGGTGCACATACCCGGTGTCCCGCTCCACGACAATGCTGTGCCCGCCCACCACTGCGCTGTCACCACTGTCGGGCCGACCGAGGGCATCGAAGATCACGGTGAGGCCATCGGATATATCGACGCCGTCGGGTGCGGACTCGCGGTAGTCGCCTGAGCCCGAAGGATTCGGGACCGGCACCGTGCCGGTGCCGCCGGGATCCGGACACCCCGACAGACCACCCAGGTTCACAAAGTCCAGGGCCACGGAGCCGGCCGCCGCATCGACGTTTACTCTCACGCTGCAGCCGGACCTAAC
>JASFMS010000009.1:0-12298 GCA_050117435.1 Ectothiorhodospiraceae bacterium
GCGATTGGCGACGCAGGCGCGGTTCACGGCGAAGCGGGTAAGGAAGTTGTCGCTGCCTTCCACGACCACATCCACCTGAGAGACGAGATCCGCCAGGTTGTCGTCGTCAAGCGCGGCTTCCACCGGAACCAGCTCGACGTCGGGATTGATGCCGCGCAGGCGGGCCGCCGCAGACTCTGTCTTGAGTTCGCCCACGTTGGCGGTGCCGTGAAGGATCTGCCGCTGCAGGTTGGTCAGGTCGACGCGATCGAAATCCGCAAGCAGCAGACGGCCGACGCCCGCGCTCGCCAGGTACAACGCGGCCGGGGAGCCGAGTCCGCCCAGTCCGACGATGAGCGCGCGGCTTTGCAGAAGCCTCTGCTGGCCCTCGATATCCAGGCCGGGGAGCATGATCTGGCGGCTGTAGCGAAGAAGCTGGTTGTCGTCCATACGGCGTGCCGATGTGTCGCGGTTCGGGAATATCCAGGGGAAGTATGGGTCCGAAGCGCTTCCCTAGCTCGGCGCCCGGCCTAGTGTGATGCGCTCGTGACCCTGCAGATCCCGTTGTGTATCGATGGACGCGAAACCCTGACTGTGTAACAGACTTCGCACTGCGGCGCCCTGACGGTAACCGTGTTCCACGGCCAGCCAGCCGTCTGCACACAGGTGGGCCTCGGCGCCGGCTACGATATGGCCGATGTCGGCGAGGCCGTCCGCGTCGGCCAACAGCGCTTCGCCCGGATCGAAGCGGGCGTCGCCCTGTCGCAGCTCCGGCTCGGTTTCCGCGATATAGGGCGGGTTGGAGACGATCATGTCGAAGCGCTCCGCCTGTACGGGTGCATACCATTCCCCGAGCAGAAACCGGACGTTGTCGATGTCGAGGGCTCGGGCGTTGCCCTGCGCCACCGCCAGCGCTCGCGCAGAGCGTTCAACCGCTGCAATGCGGGCGTCGGGGCGCTCGGTCGCGATCGCCAGCGCAATCGCGCCACTGCCCGTGCCGAGGTCGAGTACCGTTGGGGCGCTTCGGCCCTTCAGGCAGTCAAGCGCGGCTTCCACCAGGTGCTCCGTCTCGGGGCGGGGAATGAGGGTGTCCGCAGTGACTCGAAGCGGTAGCGACCAGAATTCCCGTCGTCCCACAAGGTGTGCGATGGGTCGCCCGGCGGCGCGTTCGGCGACGAGGGCGCGGAAGCGGGTAAGGGTGGAATCCGCCAGCTCGCGCTCCGGCCACGCGCGCAGGTAGCTTCGCGGCGCGCCGAGCAAGTGGGCCAGCAGAACCTCGGCGTCCAGTCCGGGTGAGTCAGACTCGGTCAATTCTGCCGCCGCCCACCGAAGGCAGGCCTGGATGCTCCGGCTCACTTCAGGTTGAGCGGCTCCACCGGGATCGCCCGGTCCTCGAGCATCACGGGTATGCCGTCGTCGACCCGGTACACACGCTGGCCGTTCTCGGTTACCAGCCCCTCCGCGAGGGTGGATTCCACCGGGGTGTTATCCAGATAGCGAAGCTGCCCGTCGGCGATCGCCTGGTTGACGCGATCCAGCTCGTCTCGGGTCAGGGGCCGGACTGGGACCTTCGTCATGGGACAACACAGCACATCCAGGAGTTTTCGGTCCAGCGCCATGTCTCTCCTCGCTTTCGTAACAGCCTTGCTGACTATACCAGATCGCCCGGAGCAGCGATGCCTTGACCCGGTGCACTTCGGCTGTTCGTGGTCGATTGGAGGATACGCACGCCCCGTCGCGAGTTCACCGTGTCGGTCGTCGGCTCGAGGGCGGCGAATGCCCGATCTTTGCCTCAGGGTGTGAACACCGCACTGGCGTCCCCGCCCGTGCGTCACCTATATATATCCAGTAAGGGCGCAGACTGCCGATAAGGGTACAGGGGCGGCACCCCATCGTCCTTCAACTGGCGGGGAGGTATCCCGATGGGCCGAAAGGCGTACCGGAGCACGCTGGGCGGGGAAACCGAGCAGCCACTACATTGTTCCTTCTGCGGTCGCGAGGAGGGCGAGGTCGTAACACTTATCGCCGGCCCCAGTTCCTATATCTGCGAGCGCTGCGTCACCGAATGCGCGCAGATTCTCGACCGGGAGCTGGACGAATCCGTTCGCCCGAACCTGGCGGAGCTGCCCCACCCGCAGGCGATTCACGGCTACCTGAGTCAGTACGTGGTCGGTCAGGAGCACGCCAAGAAGGTGCTCTCGGTTGCCGTCTACAACCATTTCAAACGCCTTTCCTACCGTGCCTCGCCCGGTGATCCCGAGATTCGCAAGAGCAACATCATGCTGGTCGGGCCCAGCGGTTCCGGCAAGACGTTTCTCGCGGAGACCCTGGCCCGTTTTCTGGACGTGCCCTTTGCCGTTGCGGACGCCACCACTCTGACGGAGGCGGGTTACGTGGGCGAGGACGTGGAAACCATCGTCCAACGCCTGCTTCAGCAAGCCGACAACGACCCGGTGCGCGCTGCCCGCGGGATCGTCTACCTGGACGAGGTGGACAAGCTGGCCAGCCGTTCCCGCAATCCCACCCACAGCCGGGACGTATCCGGGGAGGGGGTTCAGCAGGCCCTGCTTCGGCTAATGGAGGGTGCGGTTGTCAATGTTCACGGCGGCCAGGGGCGGCGCGGCGGGGAATCCGTCGAGATCGACACCCGCGAGATTCTTTTCATCTGCGGCGGTGCCTTTCAGGGCCTCGCCGAGATCGTTGCCGGCCGCACCGACGGCGGTGGCGTGGGGTTCGCCGCCGACCTGCCGCGGCGCCGGGAGACATCGCGCGCCGTCCTGGAGAGTCTGGAGCCCGAGGATCTCATCGGCTACGGGTTGATTCCCGAGTTCGTCGGGCGCCTGCCGATCACCGCCGTGTTGGAGCATCTGGATGAAGCGGCACTGGTGCGGATTCTCACCGAGCCCCGCAATGCGCTGGTGCGGCAGTACCAGACGCTATTCGACAGTGAGGGCTGTCGGCTGGAGTTCACGGACGGGGCGTTGCACGCCATCGCCGAAGAGGCGCTCCAGCGCGGCACCGGCGCCCGCGGACTGCGAGGCGTTCTGGAGCGGATTCTCCTCGAGCCCATGTACAGCCTGCCGGGGCTCGCGGCCCGGAGTCGCATCACCATCGACGAGGACGCGGCACGGGCGCAGCAGTGGCCCGACCGCACCCGCCGAGTGGTGCAGTAACAGCCGTCGGGGCCGGCCCGATACCCGTAGCCAGCACGCTTTTGCCGGGCTAGTATTGGGGGTCGTTTTTTCAACCGATCCCCGAGAGCCTTTTGAGCAGAGTGCGGTCTGTATGACGGAAGCGAACCTAGACAATATCAACGTCCTTGCCCAGGAGCTGTTGCCCACGCCGGCCGAGGTAAAGGCGCGGCTGCCGCTCAGCGAGCAGGCGGAGGAAACCGTGCTCCAGGGCCGGCGAGTCGTCCAGAATATCCTTGACGGGCGGGACCATCGGCTGCTGGTGGTGGTGGGGCCGTGCTCGATTCACGACATCGATGCTGCCAAGGAATACGCTCGCGGACTGAAGCGGCTCCACGACGAGCTTGCGGATTCGCTGCTTATCGTCATGCGGGTCTACTTCGAGAAGCCGCGGACCACAGTGGGCTGGAAGGGCCTGATCAACGATCCGTATCTGGACGATTCCTTCCACATCGAGGAAGGGCTGTTCCGCGCCAGGGAGCTGCTGCTGTACCTGGCGGAGCTGGGATTGCCTACCGCCACGGAGGCGTTGGACCCGATCACGCCGCAGTACCTGGGGGATCTCATCAGCTGGACGGCCATCGGCGCGCGCACCACCGAATCCCAGACGCACCGCGAAATGGCCAGCGGCCTGTCAACGGCGATCGGCTTCAAGAACGGCACCGACGGCAGCCTCACCGTTGCCATCAACGCCCTTCGTTCGGCGTCCACGCCCCACAGTTTCCTGGGCATCGATCAGAACGGGCAGTGCGCGGTCATCCGCACGCGCGGCAATCAGTACGGGCACGTGGTGCTGCGCGGCGGCAAGCAGCCCAACTACGATTCCGTGAGCATCGCCCTGTGTGAGAAGGATCTGCGCGACGCCGGTCTGCGCGACAAGCTGGTGGTGGATTGCAGCCATTCCAATTCCAACAAGGACCCGGCGCTGCAGTCGCTGGTCATGGAGAATCTGGTAAACCAGATCCTGGAGGGCAACCAGTCCATCATCGGGATGATGCTGGAGAGCAACCTGGGGTGGGGAAATCAGAAGCTCAATGGTGACCCCTCGTCACTGGAGTACGGCGTTTCCATCACGGATGCCTGCATTGACTGGCCGACGACGGAAACCGTGCTCCGGGAGGCCGGGGAAAAATTGCGCGACGTTCTTCCACGGCGCCTCGGCTAGGGAACCCGCGGATTCCGTTGTGGTCACTGAGGGTTGACGTGTGCGTTGGCAAATGGTTTGAATCGTTGACGTGCGTCACACATATGCACCGGTTGCTCGGGCACCATCGGTGCAGGGGATGGGGGTCGGTTCCGTTCAGGCAACGGCCGCCCTCGGGCTCCGCGGAGCGCAACAGGAGCGCCGCCGCTGCCGCCTGAATGGAGGAGTAGGAATGACGGACAAACATGCACTTCCGGTCAAGGGCTTCGAGCCCTATCACCCCGCCAAGGGTGAGGAGTACATGAACGAGGATCAGCTGGAGCATTTCAAGCAGCTCCTGCTGGCATGGAAGAAGCAGCTCCAGGAAGAGGTGGAGCGAACGGTAAGCCACATGCGGGACGACGCGAACAACTATGCGGATCCCGCCGACCGCGCGACGCAGGAGGAGGAATTCGCCCTCGAGCTGCGCACGCGGGACCGTGAGCGCAAGCTGATTCGCAAGATCGATCAGACGCTGGAGCGGATTCGCACCGACGACTACGGTTTCTGCGATCAGTGTGGCATCGAGATCGGCCTGCGCCGCCTGGAAGCCCGGCCCACCGCCACGCTTTGCATCGACTGCAAGACCCTGGAAGAGATCCGGGAAAAGCAGCGGGTGGCGTAAGCCTCCCGCACAGGCGTCGACCACCGCCGGCCCGGCGCCTCCGGGCCGGTCGCTCTGGTGGTTTGCTTGGTTTGCCGGGCCGGGCACGGTCTCCGCGCTGGCTGGCCGATTCGTGCGGTGTGGCCAGGCTCGATCGACGTGCAGTGCTTGCCGAGATTATGCCCCAGGGCTTCTCACCGGTAGTCCGCAGGATGGGCAGAGCACAGCGATGCCCATCGGAGAGGGTTGTGCAATGACTATTGGGGACTGAGCGGGGATTCGCCCTAGGCTCGCAGGGTGCGCCGCGCGCACCGCTCCCGATCGGTAGCCGGAGCGGCGGCAGCAATACGGAAAACCACTCGACAATCCGTCAGGTGCAACGATCCTGCCTCAGTCCTCAGTCCTCAGTCCTCAGTCCTCAGTCCTCAGTCCTCAGTCCTCAGTCCTCAGTCCTACCCATCCGCCGCCATCGCAGCCAGCTGGTCCGCCTGATGTTCACTGATCAGCGGCCCGATTACCTCGTCCAGATTGCCGCCCAGGACTTCCGCCAGCTTGTATAGCGTCAGGTTGATGCGATGGTCGGTAACACGGCCCTGGGGAAAGTTGTAGGTGCGAATGCGTTCCGAGCGATCGCCGCTGCCCACCAGGAGACGGCGGGTCGCGGTCTGTTCCTGCTGCTGGCGTTCCTGTTGTTGCGCGTTGAGTCGCGCCTGGAGAAACGCCATCGCTTTCGCCCGGTTCTTGTGCTGGGATCGCTCGTCCTGGCATTCCACGACGATCCCGGAGGGAAGGTGGGTGATGCGCACTGCGGAGTCGGTCTTGTTGACGTGCTGTCCGCCGGCGCCGGAGGCGCGAAAGGTGTCGACCTTCAGGTCCGCCGGATTGACGTCGATTTCTTCCAGCGCATCGGCCTCGGGCAGCACGGCCACCGTGCACGCGGAGGTGTGGATGCGACCCTGTGATTCCGTTTCCGGAACGCGTTGGACCCGGTGGGTTCCGGACTCGAATTTGAGGCGGGAGTAGACGCCGTCGCCGCTGATGCGGGCAATGACCTCCTTGTAGCCGCCGTGCTCGCCGAGGCTCTCGCTGATGATCTCGATGCGCCAGCCTTCGCGTTCGGCGTAGCGTGAGTACATCCGGAACAGGTCGCCGGCGAAAAGGGCGGCCTCGTCGCCGCCCGTGCCCGCCCGAATTTCCAGAAAGGTGTTTTTTTCGTCGTTGGGGTCGCGGGGCAGCATCAGCAGCTGAAGCTCGTGTTCGAGCTCCGCAATCCGCTCCTGCGCGGCGGCAAGCTCGTCCTCCGCCATTTCGCGTATCTCGGGATCCTCTTCCGAGGCCATCTCCTCTGCGGCGGCGCGGTTCTCCTCCGCCTGGCGATAGGCTTTCAGTGTGTTCACCAGCGGTTCCAGGCGCGCGTATTCCTGGGACAGGCCGGCGAAGCGCTTCTGGTCGGCGATGGTCTCGGGGTCGGCCAGCAGCGCTTCCAGCTCCTCGTGGCGTTCCCTAAGCTGCTCGAGTTTGTTGCGCAGAGATTCTTTCACGGTGTCTCGTCGTCCTCGGGAGGCAGCCCCAGTATACGCCGTCCCTGGTGCAGGGCCGGCGCGCCGCCTTCGCGCGCCGCCTCACGCATGCCGACGGTAGGGGCGTGGGTCAGCTTGCCGGTGAGAGTGCGGGCAAGGTATTCCAGCACGACTTCCGGATCGTCGCCCCGGGCCAGTCGCCGTCGCGCGCGGCGCAGCACCTCGTCGCGCTGACGCTCGGCGTGCTGGCGGTAGCGGCGGATGGTGGACACTGCGTCCAGGGAGCGCACCCAGCCCATGAACTGTTCGGCATGGGTCTGGACGATCTCCTCGCCCTGCCGTGCCGCCTGTTGGCGGGAGCGAAGGTTATCCTCGATGACTTCCCGGAGGTCGTCGATCGTGTACAGGTATACGTCGGAGAGCTCGCCCACTTCCGGCTCGATGTCTCGCGGCACGGCGATGTCCACCATGAACATGGGCTGGTGTTTGCGGCGTTTCAGTGCCGTTTCCACGCTACCTTTGCCGAGTATGGGCAGGGTGCTTCCGGTGGATGCGACGATGATGTCGGTGCCATCCAGGAAATGGGGTATATCGCCGAGAGCGATCCCTTCTCCGCCGTGATGTTCGGCCAGTTTCCGTGCCCGCTCCGGGCTCCGATTGGCGATAATCAGGCGGGCAATATGCTGATCCCGGAGATGGCGGGCCGTCAGCTCGATGGTCTCGCCGGCGCCGATGAGCAAGGCGGTGCGCCGGTCCATGTCCCCGAATATCTGCCTCGCGAGACTGACCGCGGCGAAGGCCACCGACACGGGATGGTTGCCGATGTCCGTGTCGGTGCGTATGTGCTTTGCCGTGGCGAAGGCGTGCTGGAACAGCCGATCAAGCGTCTGGCCCACGGTGCCCTGGCGCAGCCCGGCATGATAGGCGTGTTTCGCCTGGCCCAGAATCTGTGGCTCGCCGATAATCAGCGAATCCAGGCCGGCTGCCACGCTGAGAAGGTGTTCAACGGCTGCCCGGCCGTGATGGGTGTAGAGGAACTGCGAGAGCCAATCGTGCTCCAACCGGTGAGAGTCCTCCAGCCAGCGCTGCAGAACCTGTGGCGTCGCCTCCGGCGACAGCACCGCATAGATCTCGGTGCGGTTGCAGGTGGAGAGCACGACGGCTTCTCGCACGCCGGGACGCTCGCCGAGCTCCGCAAGTGCTTCGTCCAGCATCTCGGAGCCGATGACGACCCGTTCGCGAACCGCCAGCGGCGCGCTATTGTGGTTGAGTCCCAGGGTGACGACAGGCATTGATTCTCGGCCGGAGTGCGAAAGCCAAATTTTAGGGATATGTCAGTTGAAAACAAGGCGGTCGTGCCGTCGGTGCATGTACCGTATAGTGAGGTTCTGCAGCCAACGGGTGCTTTTCGGGGCGGGGTACTGGCCATCTTTCCCTGCCGCCGAAGTATGCTGCCCAGCACGACGCACGGCGCCATGGTAACGCTTTAGGACAAGGGTCAAGGTATGCCCAGCTTGGTTTCCTCGGTTCGCGGGGGAGGAATGAGAAAAGGATTGTTGCTGCTCCTGGTTGCGCTGCTCGCCGGCTGCGCACAGATGCCCGCCCAGCGCGGGCAGCAGAGCCTGGCCGCAGGGGAGGCGCAGCCGCGGGATGCTCACGAGGAGTTGCTGTATCACCTGATGGTTGCCGAGCTTGCCGGCGGCCGCGGAGATCTGGTGCGTGCATCCGATGAGTACGCGGTCGCGGCGCGTAACAGCGACGACCCGAGGTTGGCGGAGCGCGCGACCCGCGTCGCGCTGTATGCGGACCGCAGCGATCTCGCCGCCGAGATGGCGGCGCGCTGGCTCAAGCTGTCACCGGATTCCGTGGACGCGCATCGTGCGCTGGGTCTGCTTTATCTGCGCCGCGGCAACGTGGATAAGGCCACCGAGCACTTCATCGATGCGGTGCCCAAGCAGGCGATGGCGCGGGACCAGTCCCTCGCGAGGCTGGGCGCGCTGCTTTCCCAGGAGTCCGATATCGGGGCGGCGCTGGAGGTGGTCACGAGCGTCGCCGCGGCGTACCCGGAGTCCCGCACCGCGCATTATGCCGTGGCGCAGGTGGCGCTGGAGGCGCAGAAGCCGGATCGGGCCGTGGCGGCTCTCGACGAGGCCCTCAAGCTGGACCCGAGCTGGCGGGCGGCCCATATGCTGCGCATCGAGGCGCTCCTCGCCGATGATCGTTCCGAGGAGGCGCTGGCGTCACTGCGCACCCTGCTGGAGGACTCCCCGGAGGATTACGACCTGCGCCTGCAGTACGCACGAACGCTGGTCAACCTGTCCCGCACGGATCAGGCATTGGCGCAGTTCGAGCAGTTGCTGAAACGCCGGCCGGACGACTCCCGCGTTCTCTACGCCGCGGGGTTGCTCGCGTTGGAGGCCAATCGCCTGGACAAGGCGGAGGACTGGTTTAACCGGTTGCTGGCCCTGGACGAAAGAAAGGACGCGGCCCGTTATTACCTTGGGCGAATCGCCGAGGACAAGGGCAACTACGATGAGGCCATCGACCTCTACAGCCGCGCCGGAGGCAGCTACCGCGAGGACGCGCAACTGCGCATCGCCATCGCCCTGGCAAGCAGCGGGGAGCTGAACAAGGCCAGGGAGCGGCTGCATCAGCTGCGCCAGAACAACCCGAACGTGGCGGTGCGTTCCTACGCCGTGGAAGGTGAGATTCTGCGTTCTTCGGGCGCCCTGGGTGAAAGCATCGACGTGTACACGCAGGGACTTTCGGAAAACCCGGGCAACGTGGACCTCCTGTATGGCCGCGCCCTGACCTATGTGGGGGCCGACCGCATTGCCGAAGGCGAAAAGGACCTGCGTGCCATTCTCAAAAAGCAACCGGACAACGTTCAGGCCCTGAACGCCCTCGGGTACACGCTCGCGGACCGAACCCAGCGTTACGACGAAGCCCAGTCCCTGATTCATCGTGCCTACGCCAATAGCCCCGACGACCCGGCCATCGTCGACAGTATGGGCTGGGTGGCGTATCGCATGGGCCGGCTGGAGGAGGCGGTCGAGTTCCTGCGTCGGGCCTACGAGCTTAGCGGCGAGGCCGAGATCGCGGCGCACCTTGGAGAGGTCCTCTGGAAGTTGGACCGCCGCAAGGAGGCGCGCTCGGTGTGGAACGAGGCGCTCCAGGACAGCCCCGACAGCAGTGTCCTGCGTGAGACCGTGGAGCGCCTTACGAAATGAGGCGCCTCGGCGGGATTCTCCTGGCGGCGGCCCTGACCGTGTTCGTCGCCGGTTGCGCCACTGCGCCCCCCGAGCCCACGGGGCCCGTTCTGGCGAACTGGACCGGTCCGGACGTTCCCGCAGACTGGGCCCTGCTGGGGCGCGCGGCGGTGGATACCGGCGGGCGGTCCGGGACGGTGACGGTGCGCTGGAAGCAGAACGACGGCAATTATCGTGTCGATATGAGAGCCCCCCTGGGGGCCGGGGCCGTGCGCATCGAGGGCAATGGCTCCCACGTCGTGGTTCGAACCAGCGACGGTGAACGCTACGAGGGCCGGTCCGCCCGGACATTGCTCAGCAGGCACACCGGTTACGACCTGCCGGTGGAGAGCCTGGCCTGGTGGGTGCGAGGTGTGCCGGCGCCCGGCCACAACGAGGTCATTCTGGACGGGCGGGGGCGCCCCACGGAGCTGATGCAGTCCGGCTGGCGAGTGAGCTACAGCTCCTGGGAGCGGGTGCACGGCTACTGGCTGCCGGCCAAGCTCGCCGTCGAACGCGGCGACATAAAGGTGCGAATGGCCGTCCGGCGGTGGGACGTATGATGGAGAGCGCGGGAAGGACGGGGGGCGACGGTGCGCCGTGGTCGACCGGATGGCCGGCGCCGGCCAAGCTCAACCTCTTTCTGCACATCGTCGGCCGTCGCGCGGATGGCTATCACCTGCTGCAGACCGTTTTCCAGCTTCTCGACCACGGTGACACGCTGGATTTCCTCGTTACCGAAGACGGCAGTGTCAGCCGTGAGGGCGGATTCTCCGCGGTGCCGGAGAGCGCCGATCTGACCGTTCGGGCGGCCCGACTGCTGCGGAATCGGTGCGCTTGCGATCCGGGCGTTCGCATCCGCATGCACAAGAAGCTGCCCGCCGGCGGTGGACTCGGCGGAGGCAGCTCCGATGCGGCCACCACTCTGGTCGCCTTGAACCGTCTATGGGGCCTGGGGCTGAGTACCGATGAACTGGCCGGAATGGGGTTGAGCCTGGGGGCGGACGTTCCCGTTTTCGTCCACGGCCGGAGCGCCTGGGCGGAAGGTGTGGGCGAGCGCCTGGAGGCGCTTGATCCACCGCAACGCTGGTTCGTCGTCGTCGATCCGCGCGTGAGCGTGGCCACCGCCGACGTCTTCGGCGCCCCGGAATTGACACGCAATTCCACCCCTATCAGAATACAGCGCTTTCATGCGGGGGAGACCCGCAATGACTGTGAGCCCGTGGTGCGTGCGCGCTACGCGGAAGTGGATCGGGCTCTGCGCTGGCTTGGTTCGCGCGGTGACGCCCGCCTGACCGGAACGGGAGGGTGTGTGTTTGCCGCGTTCGAGCATGAACGGGACGCCCGGGAAACGCTCGCGGCGCTGCCGTCGCCCTGGCAGGGTTTTGTCGCCAGGGGGGTGAATGAGTCGCCGCTGCTCGCGCGCAGCCAAGATGAGCCGGAAGTCTCCGCGGAGCGGTCTCACGCGTCACGATGAACAACTGGGGCGTCGCCAAGCGGTAAGGCACGGGGTTTTGATCCCCGCATTCGCAGGTTCGAATCCTGCCGCCCCAGCCATACGCATCTCGCCATAACGCGTAATCGTACAGGTAACGCCGCCGTGATCGAAAACGGACGCATGATGGTCTTCGCGGGAAATGCCAACCCGCGACTCGCCTCCGCCATAGCCGCCCACTTGAAGAGCCGCCAGGGCAACGCGCTCGTCAATCGCTTCAGCGACGGCGAGGTACAGGTGGAGATCAACGAGCACGTCCGCGGGCGGGACGTCTTCATCGTCCAGCCCACCTGCGCGCCCACCAACGACAACCTGATGGAGTTGCTGGTGATCGCCGACGCGTTGCGGCGCTCCTCGGCGGCGCGAATCACCGCGGTCATCCCCTATTACGGCTATGCGCGCCAGGACCGGCGACCCCGTTCCCAGCGCGTGCCCATCTCCGCGAAGCTCGCCGCGGACATGATCACGGCCGCCGGAATCAACCGTGTGGTCACCGTGGACCTGCATGCGGACCAGATTCAGGGGTTCTTTAACATCCCCGTGGACAACGTCTACGCCTCCCCGGTTCTCCTGGGCGATATCTGGCGCCAGCTCTACCCGAACAAGATCGTGGTCTCGCCGGACGTGGGAGGCGTGGTGCGTGCCCGCGCCATTGCCAAGCGCCTGGACGACGCGGATCTCGCGATCATCGACAAGCGGCGTCCGCGGGCGAATGAGTCCAAGGTGATGAACATCATCGGCGATGTGCGGGACAAGACCTGCATCATCGTGGACGATATCGTGGACACCGCCGGGACGCTCTGCGAGGCGGCCAAGGCCCTCAAGGACAAGGGCGCGGGCAAGGTCGTCGCCTACATCACCCACCCGGTTCTCTCCGGTCCGGCGATCCAGCGGATCGGCGACTCCGCACTGGACGAGCTGGTGGTGACCGATAGCATTCCATTGTCCGAGGCGGCGGAGGCCTGCCCGACCATCCGTCAGCTGAGCCTGGCGGAGATGCTGGCCGAGACCATGCGTCGCGTGAACAATGACGAGTCGGTGAGCGAGCTTTTCGTCGACTGAACACCGGTTTCGAATC
>JASFMS010000010.1:0-12113 GCA_050117435.1 Ectothiorhodospiraceae bacterium
GTTCTCCCTGGGGGAGATCAGCTCGTCGTGGCGGGAGAGAATCGCCGTAATCGCCGTCGTCTGGCGGCGTGCGTTGCCATTGAGGTGCTGAAGCCAAGGGCTGTCCGGCTCCATCTGTCGCGAGTTCGTTCCCATTCCGTAGCGCGCAAGCGAGGTCCCGCGGTGCGGTGTGCCGACGGTGATGAGCTGCCGGACCCGGGAACCGCCATAGCGGCGTAGGTACGAGCGCGCGGCAAGGCCGCCCATGCTGTGGGCAACGATAATCACGTCCCCCACGCCGTAGTGCTCACAGAGCGACTCGACCGCCTCGTGGAGCGGTGCCGCGTAATCGTCGATGTCCGTGAATACCGGTTCCAGACTGATGCCGCCCTGACGGGTCACGCCACGCCGGTGCAGGCGGCGTCGGGTAATGGCCCAATAGCCTTCGTTGCAGCAGAATCCGTGGACGAAAAGAACCGGGGGCAATTCGGGGTTGTCGGGTTCCGCTGCAGGCAGCAGGCGGTTTGTAAGTGGCCACCAGGGTTGCACCATGGTGTGAGTCCAGATCAGCGCGCCAAGCTCGGTAACGCCCATCCTGAAAGCCGCCACTGGTCCAAGCGCATGGCGCGGGTCGGGCCGAGCGGCACCGCCAGCCAGTAGATAGGCGCCGGCTACGTATGCTGCGCGGGCGCTCAGCCCCAGCAGGAGGACGATTGCGATGCCGCCGCCCAGTCCCGTCCCGTAGGCGGCGTTCGCCCCGAGGGCGATCCCACTGTAAAGCAATAGCTCGGCGGCCAGAATCCGGCGAAGCAGGCGTGCCAGCATCCGCTACCAGTGTATTCCGCGCATGAGGTTTGCCAGCGCCAACTGCTCCTTGGTGGGCTTTTGCTCGCCACCTTCTTCGCCCTTGCCCATCGCAGCCTTGGATTCCGGGAACATCCGGAACGCCGCATTCATGATCTTCTGCATGGCCGTCGGTGCCACGGCATGGATGACCTGAGCGGTCTTCCCCAGTCCCGTCACCAGCTGCTCCGGCTTCTCGATCACGGCCCGGGCGACCAGCTCCGCTGCCTGGGCGGGGGTTAGCGTGGGCAGGCTCTCGTAGATACGGGTCGGGGCAATCATGGGCGTCCTGACCAGGGGCATGTTTATGGTGGTGAACGTAATTCCCTCGTCGGCGAATTCGGACGCCGCACACCGCGAGAACGCCTCCAGGGCCGCCTTGGAGGCAACGTAGGCGGAAAACCGCGGGGCGTTGCTGAGCACCCCGATGGAAGAGATATTAACCACCTGCCCCTCTCCCTGCGCCTCCATGGCCGGGAGGAAGTTGAGCGTCACGCGCAGGCAGGCGAAATAGTTCAGGCGCATGGTGCGCTCGAAATCGTGGAAGCGGTCGTAAGAGTGCGCAACCGACCGGCGGATGGAGCGCCCGGCGTTGTTGATGAGAATGTCCACGCGGCCGTGGTCTTCGAGCACCTTCGCGCAGAAGGTGTCCGTGGCGTCCCAGTCGGTCAGATCCACGGAATACATGTGTGCGGTGCCGCCGTTATCGCGGATCTCCGCCATCGTGTCCATCAGCTTCTCTTCGTTGCGGGCCACCAGGATCACGATGGCGCCGGCACGGGCAAAGCGCAGTGCGGTGGCGCGGCCGATTCCCGAGGAAGAGCCGGTGATGACAACGATGCGGCCCCGCACATGGCCTTCCAGGCTGCGGTCGATGAGCAGGTCCGGATCCAGGTGGCGCTCCCAGTAGTCCCACAGGCGCCAGGCGTAGTCCTCCAGCCGCGGCACTTCGATCCCCGCACCCTTCAGAACCCGCGCGGTCTCCCGATCGTCGTAGCGGGTGGGCCAGTTGATGAATCGAAAGGCCTCGGTGGGCATGCCGAACTCGTCGAGCATCTCGTCCAGGAGCTGCTTCAACGGTGTGAAACCGCCGAGGAGGTTGACGGCTGCCGGCGGGAGGATGTTCACGATCCGGGCGTTGATACGGGCCGCCGGCCGCGGCGCGTGGGCGGCCTCGGCGAAGATGTCCACCACGTCGCCGAAACGGTGAGGCTTCGGGTCGACCAGATGGAAGGTGTTTCCATCCTCGCCTGCGGCGTGGGCGATGCAGTCCA
This sequence comes from Ectothiorhodospiraceae bacterium, assembly GCA_050117435.1. Lineage (GTDB taxonomy): Bacteria > Pseudomonadota > Gammaproteobacteria > Nitrococcales > Nitrococcaceae > JASFMS01. The sequence goes on from JASFMS010000010.1 coordinate 2,097, forward strand.
GCGCGTCCGTGACGTAGTCCACAGGGACGATATTGAAGTGCCCGCCTTCCACTCCGAGAACCGGAGCCCATCGCGGCAGATTGTCGCGCAGCTTCTGGATGGGCTTGAACAGATAGTACGGGCCGTCGATCTTGTCCATTTCCCCGGTGCGGCTGTCACCCACCACGAACCCGGGCCGATAGATCCGCCAGGGGACGGAACAGTGCTGGCGGACGGCCCGCTCCGCTTCATGCTTGCCCCGCAGGTACGGATGGTCCAGCTCTTCCGCTTCGTCGAACATGTCCTCGCGGAAGATTCCGGGGGTCAGCCCCGCCGCGGCGATGGAACTCATGAGGTGGAAGTGGCCGGCTTGCAGTTGCTCGGCGCAGGTGACGGCGTTGCGTGTGCCGTCGATGCTGGCGTGCAGCTGCACGTCGGGATTAGCGCGCAGATCGTAGACGGCACCGAGATGGAAGAAATGCTCGATACGGCCCCTGAGTGCGCTGACGTCTTCGGCATCCAGACCCAGGGCCGGTGACATCAGGTCCCCGGTGACCGGAATGAGCCGTTGCGTATCCCCATTGCGTTCGCGCAGCTCCTGAAAGCGCGCCTCCGATCCCTGGCGGACAAGGACGTAAATATCGCCCTCGCGGCGCAGCAGCCTCTCCACCAGCCGTCTGCCGATGAACCCCGTGGCACCCGTGACGAAGTACCCCATCTGACTCGAACCCCGTGATGTCCTTTAAAACCCCAGCATCGCAGACGCTGGTTCCGTGCGGGCTGATCTGGATCAGATCGCAGGCGAACGCGGCCGGAAATCACGCCGCGTTGCGCTTGCCCGACTGGGCTTCCTCCCGCAGGGCCCGGCGCAGGATCTTGCCGACATTGGTCTTGGGGAGTTCCTTGCGAAATTCCACGGCTCGGGGAACTTTGTACGCAGTCAGGCTTTCACGGCAGTGGGCGATTACGGCTTCTTCGGTCAGATCGGGTTGGCGGCGCACGATGAAGGCCTTCACCAGCTCGCCGTGGCGCTCATCGGGAACGCCCACCACAGCGGCCTCCAGCACTCCCGGGTGATTCGCCAGCACGTCTTCGACTTCGTTGGGGTACACGTTGAACCCGGACACGACGATCATGTCCTTTCGCCGGTCAACGATGAAGACGAAACCGCGTTCGTCCACCCGGGCCATGTCCCCGGTTCGGAACCACTCGCCCTCGAAGAAAGCGCCTTCGGTCTCTTCCGGCCGGTTCCAGTACCCGGGCGTTACCTGGGGGCCGCGGACGCAGAGCTCGCCGACCTCGCCGATAGCAACCTCGTCGCCGGACTCGTCCCGCAGGCTGATCTCCGTGGAGGGTATCGGCAGCCCGATGCTGCCGCTGTATTCCTTGAGCGTGAGCGGATTGATGCACACGGCCGGCGAGGTCTCCGTAAGCCCGTAGGCCTCGATGAGCGGAATGCCGGTGACCTTTTTCCAGCGCTCGGCAACGCTTCGCTGCACCGCCATGCCGCCGCCCAGCACCAGGCGCAGGTGGCTGAAGTCCACGGCCTCGAAGCCGGGGGTGTTCAGCAGGCCGTTGAACAGCGTGTTGACGCCGGTCATCGCCGTAAAGCGATGCTGCTTCAGCTCTTTGACGAAGTTCGGCATGTCCCGGGGGTTCGTGATCAGCACGTTCTCGCCCCCGACGCGGAAGAATGTCAGGCAGTTCGCCAGCAACGAGAAGATGTGGTAGAGCGGCAGCGCGGTGATGATCACCTCTTTGCCCTCGCGCACCTGGTTTCCCAGCCACGCCGTTGCCTGCTGAAGATTGGCGACAATGTTGCGATGGGTAAGCACCGCACCCTTGGCCACACCGGTGGTGCCACCGGTGTACTGCAGGAAGGCGATGTCGTCGTGTCCGAGGGGAACCGGGTCGAGATCCATGGACCGGCCCGCGGCGAGCACCTGTTTCATGGAGACGGTCCCCGGAATGTTCCAGGCGGGCACCATGCGCTTGACGTACTTCACCACCGCGTTGATCAGCAGTGATTTGGGCGGCGGGTGCATATCGCCGATTCGCGTGGTGATTACCGTCTCCACGGCGCTGTCGTTGAGGATCTCTTCCAGCGTATGGGCGAAATTCTCGAGGATGACGATAGCGCGGGCACCGGAATCCTTGAGCTGGTGTCGGAGTTCCCGGGCGGTATACAGCGGATTGACGTTGACCACCACAAGCCCGGCCCGCAGTGCGCCGAAAAGGGCGATCGGGTACTGAAGCAGATTCGGCATCATCAGGGCGACGCGGTCGCCTTTGCGCAGCCCTTTCTCCTTCTGAAGCCAGGCACCGAAGGCCCGGCTGCGTTGCTCCAGTTCAGTGAAGCTCAGGCCCGTGCCCATGTTGCTGAACGCGGTGCTGTCGGTAAACCGGCGGCAGCTCTGCTCGAAGATGTCGCGTACGCTGGCGTAGGCGTCCACGTCGATTTCCGCTGGAATCCCTTCCGGGTAAGACTTCAACCAGATCTTTTCCACCATTGCCTTCCTTCGCTAGTTGTCAGACGCGGCCGATTACCCCAAGTATAGAAATGGTGTACCACGCGAAAACCCTCGAATACCAACGTTATATGAATGCCGATAAGCGTATGGAAACGGATGACGATAGCGGGAAGGACGATGAGTCTGGAGCCGCCGGACTGCTGTATCAGCTGAACCGGGCACGGGAGCTGCGACGTGTCCAGGTCGACTCGGAAGGCCTGGATCCGGCGGTTGCACGCCTGCGGCGCTGGCAGTCCGAGCGTCTGGAGCGCACTCATGCCGACCTGCTGGCCGATAGGCGCTCCCGTTCCGCGATGGAATTCTTTCTCGATGAGCTCTACGGCCCCTACGACTTCAGTCAGCGCGATCAGGATATCGAGCGTATCTATCCGATCATGATTCGCGTGCTGCCGGCGGCCGCCGTGCATACGCTGACTCGCGCGCTGGAGCTGAACAGCCTCTCCCACGAGCTGGATCAGCGGCTTCTCGAGGTGCTGGAAAACGAACTGGGCGTACGCGATGAGATCACGGAGGAAACCTACGCGGAAGCCTACCGTCGTTGCGCTAATCCGGAAGAGCGTGCCCGCCAGATCGATCTGATCGATTCCCTGGGCAGGGACCTGACCGCCATCGTCGGGCGTCGGCGTACGGGGTGGCTTCTGCGGGTGGCGAGGCGGCCCGCTCGTGCAGCGGGCTTCGGGGAGCTGCAGTCGTTCCTCGAGCGCGGATACGATGCGTTCCGGCGAATGCCTCACCCTCAAGAGTTCCTGGACAAGGTGGTGGAGAGGGAGCGGCGCATCATGGAAAACCTCTTCGACGCTGCCGAGGACCCTTTCGATCTGCCCGCATAGGGTCTACATGCATTCCCTGGGAGGACCGGCCATCGGGGCTTTTCGTGAAATGTTGCGATGCGTCATCGCGTCTGGTATGTTGCGCAGCAACAGACGATCAACCGTGAAACCGTCTGTAGCTCAAGGAGGCTGTAAGCAATGTACGAAGAGCTTTTCAACAAGGCGAACGTATCCTTTGATCAGTTCGTCGGCCCCGCGCGGAAGTTCAACGCGCTGGTGGTGGACAACATGGAGAAGGTCGCCAAGTTCCAGTTTGACGCCGTCAAGTCCTATGCCGATCTCGGCATCCGGAATGTGCGCGAGGGTCTGGAAGTCAAGGACGCCAAGAGCTTCCAGGACTACGTGACCAGCCGCGGTGAGCTCGTGCAGACCTTCGGCGAGAAGCTGCAAGAGGATGCCCGCGCGTTTGCCGATATGGGCCAGGACTTCGGCCAGCAGCTGCAGAAGCTCGTTCAGGAGAACGTGCAGACGGCGGCTGCCGCTGCGCCCAAGCCCGCCAAGAAGACGGGCGCCAGCGCGTCCACCGGCGCCAGCCGCAAGTCCGCCTGAATCAGGTAGTCTGCGGCCAGTCGATACAACCGCCGGCCAGCAATGGCCGGCGGTTTTTTTGTTTGAGCCGCCGATGAACGCAGCTCGGCGGGGGGTGGTTCCCGTTTCCGCCGTCGTTCGCGACTGACCCCTCGTCGGCAACACCGTTATACTGGCCGCCCGTCCGTGGCGACTACTAGAAGCAACCATGCGTTTCGAAGGTACAGACGATTACGTCGCGCCCCGCGACCTGACTCTTGCGGTCAATGCCGCCGTTACCCTTCAGCGACCCCTGCTGGTCAAGGGTGAGCCCGGCACCGGCAAGACCATGCTGGCCCGGGAAGTGGCTCGTTCGCTCGGAATGCCGTATTTCGAGTGGCACATCAAGTCCACCACCAAGGCCCAACAGGGCCTGTACGAGTACGACGCGGTGTCCCGGCTGCGGGACTCTCAGCTTGGTGACGACCGGGTCCAGGACATCGGCAACTACATCGTGCGCGGGCCGCTTTGGGAGTGTTTCGAATGCGACCGCCCGTCCGTGCTGCTCATCGACGAGATCGACAAGGCGGACATCGAGTTCCCGAATGATCTGCTGCGTGAGCTGGACCGCATGGAGTTCCACGTCTACGAAACGCGGCAGACCGTCCGTGCCCGTCACCGGCCGGTGGTCATCATCACCAGTAACAATGAGAAGGAGCTGCCCGACGCGTTCCTGCGCCGCTGCTTCTTCCACTACATCGCCTTTCCGGACCGGGAGACCATGGAGCGTATCGTCGACGTTCATTTCCCGGGGTTGAAAGGCATGCTGGCGCGGGAGGCGCTGGAGACGTTCTTCGGCCTGCGGGAGCTTCCCGGTCTCAAGAAGAAGCCCTCTACCTCCGAGCTTCTCGACTGGCTGAAGCTGCTGCTCGCCGAGGACGTGCCGGCCGAGACGTTGCGCGAGAGCAGCGAGCGGAAGACGCTGCCGCCGCTGTACGGCGCGCTGCTGAAGAACGAGCAGGACACGGAGCTCTTCGAGCGGCTTATGTTCATGGCGGCGAAACGGCAGTGACGTCATGCTTATCGGATTCCTGCAGGCGCTCCGCGACGCCGGCCTGAAGGTCGGTCTCAACGAATTCCTGACCCTGCTGGAAGCCCTGGACCGGCGGCTGGCGCTGGCCAGCGTGGAAGACTTCTATTACCTGGCCCGGGCGGCGCTGGTGAAGGACGAAACCCGCTTCGACCGCTTCGACCGCGTATTCGCCAGCTATTTCCGGGGTGCCGAGGCGCTGTCGGATATTCTGGGCGAGGCCGCGGAGATACCGGAGGAATGGCTGCGCAGGCAGGCCGAGCTCTACCTGTCCGAGCAGGAGAAGCAGCAGATTGAGGGCATGGGCTGGGAGAGGCTCATGGAAGAACTGCGCGCGCGGCTTCGTGAGCAGGATTCCCGGCATCAGGGCGGAAACAAGTGGATCGGCACCGCCGGACGTTCGCCCTATGGCGCCTACGGATACAACCCGGAAGGCGTGCGAATCGGTCAGGACCGCTCACGTCATCGCCGGGCAGTGAAGGTCTGGGATCGGCGCGAATTCCGCAATCTGGACGATTCCCGTGAGCTCGGGACCCGAACCATGAAGCTGGCGCTGCGCCGGCTGCGGCGCTTCGCCCGCCAGGGTGCGCCCGAGGTGCTGGATCTGGACGATACCATCCGTTCCACGGCCCGCAATGCCGGCACGCTGGACCTGAAGATGGTGCCGGAAAAGCACAACGCGGCGAAGCTTCTGCTGTTCTTCGACGTGGGCGGCTCCATGGACGACCACGTACGCATCTGCGAGGAACTCTTCTCCGCCGCACGGGCCGAGTTCCATCATCTGGAATACTTCTACTTTCACAACTGCCCTTACGAGCGCCTGTGGAAGGATAGCCGCCGACGTCACAGCAATTTCGTTTCCACCTGGGAGGTGCTGCGCACCTACGGTAACGACCACCACGTCGTGTTCGTCGGCGACGCGACCATGAGTCCCTACGAGATCGTTGCCCCCGGGGCCAGCGTGGAGCACTGGAACGAGGAGGCCGGAGAGCAGTGGATGCGGCGTTTGCTGGCGGCCTTCCCCAAGGCGGTCTGGTTGAATCCGGAGCCGGAATCCCGCTGGGACTGGACACCGTCGGTCCGGATCCTGAATGAGCTACTCGGCGGACGAATGTTTCCCCTCACGCTGGCGGGCCTCGACGCGGCCATGCGCTCCCTGCGCCGGTGACGGGGCCGCTTCGGGCCGCGATCCGTTCCGCCGAGACCGCCGCCAGCGCCGGCCATGCCGGGATGAGAACGAGTCCGGCGAGCCCCCATTGCGGGGATAGCACGAGCAACGCGACGATGGCCGCCAGGGAGGCGAGGAACGTATGCTCCAGCCAGGGCGTGCCGCGGGTGGCGCCCGCGGCCAGTCGGTACACCGCGCTCAGTCTGGCCTTGGGGTAGGCCGCGGAAAGCGCCGGCCACAGCCAGCTTGCCGAGATGAACCGGAGTATGCCGCAGCACGCGACACCAGCGCCGACCTCCGGACCCGGCGCGGTGACAAGGGGCGCGGCAAGCCGCACGTTCGCCCAGTTCTCCGCCAGACGGCTGAGTGTTGCCCCGAACGTGGCGTCCAGTACGGCCACTACCAAGGCTGCCGCCGCGATGGCGGTGAATTCCACGGCGCCGGTGCGCAGGCTGCGAAGGAGCAATATCCCGCGATCCAGCCGCTGCTGACCCAGGGCGAATACGGTGAGGCCGCACAGCTGCGAGACTGCGGCAAAGCCGGCACCCAGGCACCATAACGCCAGACCCGCGGCGGCTGCCGGTCCCGCAACCGGAGCAAGCGCGACCAGGGCCCAGTCTGCCAACCAGCAGATCAGAAGAACGGCCAGCAATGGCAACAGCAGGGCGGTGAGCCAAGCGCGGCGCAGCCGGCTGAGCATCTCCAGCAGGATTCGCTTCGGCGCTTGGTCGACGGTCATGGGACGCACGGGGTAGCACCCTCCGTACAGCACTCGGTATAAGGGGAAGCGCCGATCATGGTACTGCCAAACGGGAGCCGTCGATATGGGTGAAGAGCGCCGCGTACTGGTGGTGCGCCACGGCATTGCGCAGGAGTCGGGTGAGGCAGAGCGGGCCGGGATCGCGGATGCGGACAGGGCGCTTACCGACACCGGTATCCATCGCACGCGGGCCGCGGCGGCGGGTTTGCGCAGTGTCGCATCGCGTCTGGATGCAATCGCGCACAGCCCGCTTCGGCGGGCCCGCGAGACGGCCGATCTCCTGTCCGCGGCATACGCGGCGGTGCGGAAGGAATCTCTCCCGGCTCTTGCGCCGGGCGGCGCCTTCGGAGACATCTATGAATGGATCGGGCGATTTCCGTGCGGCACAACCGTAGCCCTTGTTGGGCACGAGCCGTCCCTGGGCCTGTGGATCAGCGATGCGCTCGGGGGAGGCGGGAAGGATTTCGTGATCATGAAAAAGGCCGGCGCCTGTCTGCTGGAGTATGAGGCGCGTCCGGGACCGGCCGGCGCGCGATTGCACTGGCTGCTTCCGCCCCGGATACTGCGCGCGTTGTCCTGATGCCGGAATTCGCAGAACAACGAGGGCCGGGAATGCATGACAGTGCCGGGCAGCCGGAGCAGGTGGCAGCCATCGACCTCGGGTCCAACAGCTTTCATATGGTGATCGCCCGACTGGAGGGCGGTCATCTCAAGGTTGTGGACCGGATTCGCGAGCCCGTGAGGCTTGCGGCGGGGCTGGACGCCTCCAGGCAGTTGACGCCGGCGGCCAGGAGTCGGGCGCTGGAGTGCCTCGAGCGCCTCGGCCAGCGACTTCGCGAGTTTCCCTCCGATCATGTTCGTGCGGTCGGTACGAATACGCTCCGCAAGGCGAGGAACAGCCGCGATTTCATTGGCGCGGCACGGCGGGCCCTGGGGCACGACATCGAAGTGGTGTCCGGTTACGAAGAGGCGCGCCTGATCTATCTGGGAGTCGCCCACAGCCTGGCCGACGACGACCATCGGCGGCTGGTCATGGACATCGGCGGCGGCAGCACGGAGCTCATTATCGGTGAGCGCTTCGAGCCCCGGTACATGGAGAGCCTGCACATGGGCTGTGTCAGCCGCACGGAGGGGTTCTTCCCCGACGGGGTGATCAGCAAGAAGCGGCTTGCCGCCGCGGAAATCTCCGCGCGGATGGAACTGGAGCCGGTGGAAGGACAGTTCCGGGAGCTTGGATGGGATCGTGCGGTGGGGGCCTCGGGCACCATCCGCAGCATCGAAAGGGTGGTGACCCAGGCCGGTTGGTCGGATTACGGCATTACCGCGGCTTCGCTGCGCAAATTGCGCAAGGCACTGATCGCCGCCGGCAGCGTCGACAACCTGCGGCTGAAAGGGATGAGCAAGAGCCGGGCGCAGGTGATACCCGGAGGCTTCGCGGTACTCGCGGGAGCGTTCGCCACGCTGAACATTGACCGCATGGAAGCGGCCGACGGGGCACTCAGGGAGGGTGTGCTCTACGACCTGGTGGGGAGAATCCGGCACGAGGACGTGCGTGGGCGCAGTGTGACCGCGCTGGCCCGGCGATACCACGTGGATGCCGGTCAGGCCGAGCGGGTGGAGGCCACGGCGCTTCATCTGGCGTCCCAGGTCGCCGGGGAATGGGGGCTGGACGAGGCGGTATGGCATCGCCAGCTGGCCTGGGCGGCGCAGCTGCACGAGGTGGGCCTGGATATCTCCCATTCCCAGTATCACAAGCACGGCGGGTACATCGTCTCGAACACCGACCTGGCCGGCTTTTCGCGCCAGGAGCAGCAGACGCTGGCCGTGCTGGTGCGGGCGCACCGGCGGAAATTTCCAGAGGCCCAGTTCGGTGATCTGCCGGATGACGGCATCCACACGGCACGGCGGCTTGCCGTGCTGCTGCGCCTGGCCGTTGTTCTGCACCGGGGGCGAAGCCCGGCCGCCCTGCCCGCGGTGGAGCTGCGGGCGGAGGGGGACAGCCTCAGGCTGACATTCCCTCCCTCCTGGCTCGAGGCCCATGCGCTGCTGGCGGCGGACCTGGAGGAAGAGGCGGACTATTTGCGCGCGGCCGGCTTCAACCTGAGATTTGCGTGACGGCGCTGAAACGGCTGCAAACGGTGCCTCGGCCGCCGCTTCACACGGCTTCCGCACGGTTTCTGAGCAGCTCCATCTGCGCGGCGAACGGTGTTTCGTCACCGGCGGGCTGGAGACGCGTATAGGTGCCGTCGCTGTTGAGTGTCCACGCCTGGCAGTTGTCGCGCAGGTAGCATTCCAGGTCCGTAAGCACCCGTTCCACGAGATCCGGCTGGGTGATGGGGAAACAGGTTTCCACGCGGCGGAAGAAGTTGCGTTCCATCCAGTCCGCGCTGGCGCAGTAGAGTTCCGACTCGCCGGCATTATGGAAATAGAACACCCGGGTGTGTTCCAGAAAGCGGCCGATGATCGAGCGCACCCGGACGTTCTCGGATATGCCGGGCACGCCGGGGCGCAGGCTGCACATGCCGCGCACGATCAGGTCGATCTCCACCCCGGCCATGGAGGCCTCGTAAAGCGCCTGGATGACCCGGGGTTCCACCAGGGCGTTCATTTTCGCGATTATTCGCCCCGGGCGGCCGGCATGGGCGTGATCCGCCTCCCGCTGAATCTTTGCGAGCATCCCCTCGTGCAGAGTGAACGGCGACTCCAGCAGCTTTTCCAGGCGCGACACCTTGCCCAGGCTGGTGAGCTGGAGGAACACCTTGTGTACGTCCTCGCCGATGGCCTCGTCGGCGGTTAGCAGCCCGTAGTCGGTATACAGTCGGGCGGTGCGGGAGTGGTAGTTGCCCGTTCCCAGATGCGTGTAGTGACGGAGTTGCCGGCCCTCACGGCGCACCAGCAGGATCATCTTGCTGTGGGTCTTGTGCCCCACCACACCGTACACCACGTGCGCCCCCGCCTCCTGCAGGCGGTTCGCCAGCTTGATGTTGGCCTCCTCGTCGAACCGGGCCCGCAGCTCGATGACCACCGTGACTTCCTTGCCGGCACGCGCCGCCGAGACCAGGTGGTCCACCAGCACGGAGTCGGGGCCGGTGCGGTAAAGGGTCTGTTTGATGGCCAGGACGTCCGGGTCCAGCGCGGCCTGACGAACGAAC